>CAIXFB010000319.1 GCA_903918595.1 uncultured Actinomycetes bacterium | reverse complement strand
GGCTACTGCAGTTCCAGCCAAAACGAGAAAGTTCCGCAATGCTTCTGACAATGCATTGCCCATAATTCCGCCAGAGCAAGACTGGTAAGCCGCCAGAGCAACGACCAAGAAGATCACTGGCGCTTGCGCCACTACAGCGACCAAACCGCCGACAACTGCGACAATCTGCACCACAAGATAGGTGCGGGTGAGTGAAAGAGTGCTGCATCTGCTGAGGAGTCGCGCATTCAGTTGCGCTCCGATTGTGAAGGCGAGAGCACCCAAGCCAAAAGCCCACCCGAATTGCTGGGACGTCAGGTCATACTCCCCTAGATAAATTCTTGGGGAGGATGAGATGTAAGCGAATAGGCCCATTGAATTGAGAGCGCTAATGGTTGCGGGAGCAATGAAACCCTTTTGTCGAACAACTACGAGATAGTTTCTCAGGGCGCCATACACCGTGTGTTCTACCCGTCTTGAAGGTGGAAGCGTCTCCTTGATCTTCAAGACTCCGATGAAGCAGATGAGACCGAATAGGGCAAGCCCGATAAACATGAAACGCCACGAACCAAGCCGAAGAATTCCTGCCCCAATACTCGGGGCAAGGATGGGGGCCAAACCTAAAACCACCGCTACCAGGGAAAGAACCCGAGCCAATTCCTTACCCGAACAGGTATCTCGCACCATAGTTCTGGCGATGACGATTCCTGCCGATCCGCCTAAAGCCTGAAGAAAGCGGAATGCGATGAGCGATTCCAGATTGATTGCGAATGCGCATGCTATGGAAGCCGAGATGAAAATGATGAGTCCGACGATCAAGGGGGTCTTGCGGCCGTACCTATCCGATAGCGGACCGTAAAAAAGTTGCCCAATCCCAAGACCGAGAAGTGAAACACTGAAGGTCAATCCGACGCCAGCCACTTGCACATCGAATTCGTCTGCGATTTGTTCAAAGGCAGGCAAATAGAGGTCCAGAGACATTGGTCCGAACGCAGTGAGTGCGCCAAGCAGTAGCAGCGTTGCCCGGCTGGGACTCTTGAGAACAGCCCCAGTGGTCACCATTTGCTCAGCCTGCGGCATAGGCCGCCATGCGTGTGACACCGGCGTTCCGTCATACGAAACGCGAGCCTCTGTCTTTTCCAGTCTTCACGACTAACGTCCATAGTGATCCGCGGGAAGCACTGAAATCGTCAAGGGGATAGCTAATGGCAAGTGATGTTGCATCGCGGGTGACCGTGGAGATTGATCCTCGTCGATACCGAGATGTCTTGGGGCACTACCCCACAGGCGTTGCCTTGATCACGGCCATCGACGAATCGGGAACGCCAGTTGGAATGATCGTGGGCTCCTTCACATCGGTATCGATGGATCCCCCATTGATCGCCTACCTACCATCGAAGGGGTCCTTCGCGTATTCACGAATCAGCACGGCATCGCACTTCGTGATCAACGTGTTATCCGCCGCCCAAGAGAACCTATGCCGCACCTTCGCCTCACGAGTCGATGACAAGTGGTCGGGCGTTTCATGGCACAGCGCGCCCAACGGTGCCCCTGTCCTCGATGAGGCAGTCGCTTGGATCGAGTGCTCCGTCGAATCGGTCATTGAGGCGGGCGATCACTTCATTGTGCTGGGCAGAGTGGTCGAGTTGGCAGTCGTCAATCCGGCCACACCATTACTTTTCTTCCAAGGCGGATACGGCCGATTCACCATTGGATCCCTTGTCGCTGGGGCAGCGCCCGAACTTGCATCAGCCATTCGAATGGCCGATGCACTCCGCGAGGACATTCAGTCACTCGCTGAGGAAATGAAGGCTGGATGTGACCTTTTTGGTCCCGTCGGAAGTGATCTTGCCTACGTTGGGTCTGCAACATTCCCCGGGTTGAAACGCAGTAGCCCCGCCCTAGGTTCACGCACTCCCCTGCTCGCTCCACTGGGTGAGCAATATGTCTGTTGGGGCACTCCGGACGAGCAGATGAAATGGATCACCCGAAGTGGAGACACCGACCCTGAGTCGCAAGCACTGAAGTTGGAACGGCTTGAAATCGCTCGGCAGCGCGGCTGGTCCATGTCGCGAATTGCTCGTGACGAAGAGATCAAGTTCTATGACGCCGTTCGTCAATACACCGAGGAAGAACTTCTCCCTGCACGCGAGAGAGTGCTCCGGGAGCAGATCGTGGCCTGGTCCCAGCTGTACGAACCCGTGGACGTTAAAGAGGATGAGACCTATTCAGTGCATTCCATCGTCGTTCCGATTCGTTGCGGTGATGGCGACGTCGTGATGTCGCTCAGGCTCGTTGGGCTCCCAGATCCCACGTCCGGCCGGGATCTTCTTGCCATCGTTGACCGCTTAAAAGAAGCATCGGCCCTGATGAGCACGAAGATCCTGAGCCACGTCGGTTCCTGCAGCTGAACGTAATGCGTTCCTAAGCGCCTTCGGGCTCTGTGCTCGCCAAGCCTTGGACCTGCTCGTAGACGCGCGTCCGCAACGCGGCAAAGCGGTGATCATTTCGCGTTTGCACCTGACTACGCGGGAACGGCAGATCGACCGTCACCAAGTCCGAAACTTTGGCGGGCTTACCGTGCAACACAATGATGTGATCGGAAAGGTAAACAGCCTCATCGATGTCATGGGTGACCATGAGTGTTGTGATCCCGTAATCCGCACGAATCTTCAGGACCAAATCTTCCAGGCTGAATCGGGTTTGCGCATCCACCGAGGCAAATGGCTCATCCATAACGAGAATCTTTGGCCGCGTTGCAAGAGCTCGCGCGATTGAGACACGCTGCTGCATTCCACCAGAAAGTTGCCAGGGGTAACGCTTGTTTTGCCCACCTAGGCCGACTTCTTCGAGTGCTTCGTCGATGCGCACCTTCATTTCAGCCCGCGGCACCTTGAGGCGCTTCAAAGGCATAGCCAGATTCTTCTCGACATTGAGCCAGGGCATGAGTGAGCGTGTGTAGTCCTGAAGAACGACAGCTAGTCCCTCCGGCGGTCCACTGATCGCCTTTCCATCAATCACGATCTTGCCCGAGGTGGGCGGCATCAAACCCGTGAGCAACCTCAGAAGAGTGGTTTTGCCAACTCCCGATGGGCCAACAATGGAAACAAAGTCGTGTTCTTGAACCTCATAGGAGATTCGGTCGAGCACATGGTTCGACACTTTTCCGGTCGTGTACGTCATGCTGACGTCGTCAATATTGATCGCCGTTGTCATTGTGCGAGCCCCTTCGTTGCAGTGCAGTGAGTCAGGTTGATTTAAGCGTCGATCTTCTTTGCCCCGTAGTACCAGCGCAAGACATAACGCTCCACTATTTCAAAGGCGAGGAACAGGGCGTAGCCCACAAGTCCGATCAGGATTACCCCGGTCCACATTTCAACGATGAGGAAGGAATCCTGGGCGATCTTGGTGAATGCCCCAAGCCCGAACCCTGCGCCGAGGATCTCCGCGGCGATGGCAACCAAGAAGGCGATTTGAACAGCAAGCTGGAACGCCGCAAATAACTGCGGACTAGCAGATGGCAGGCGCACCTGCCAAAGAATCTGAAAGTTCGAAAGCTTGAAGGCACGAGCTGTATCAATGAGGGTCTCATCCGTTGACCGAACCGCCTGAATGGTCGCCACCATCACCGGGAACATCACGACAAAAGTGATGACCGCAATGCGCATCACACTATCGATGCCGAAGAAAATGATGAAAACAGGCACTTTGGCGATGGCTGGAATCGAACGAATGAAGTCGATGATCGGCATAAACATTCGGGTCGCGTATCGGCTCAGACCCAGATGTGCGCCGATCAAAACGCCGAGTGTGATGCCCAACGCCAGGCCAACAAACAAGTTTTGCAGCGTGGGCACAAGGTTGGTGGGAACGTTGTCAAAGATCCATAGGTACTGGAACATCGCCCAGATCTCGGACAACGGCGGGAAGTATGGATTCCCGCTTGTGGCCGACCAAGTCCACCAAATGTAAATGATGAGGACTGGTACCCACGCACCGATGAAGAAACGAACGAAACGATTGTTCAGGTTCAATGTCATGAGGGCACCCAAAAGATCAATTTAGGCTGCGCCCACTCGACAACAAAGGACACCAGCATTCCTAGGAAACCAAGTTGCAGCACGATGGCAAATGTCAAGGTCGTCTGACCGTTTAACTGCGCGTACATCATTTCCCGGCCCATTCCAGGTGCACCACCAATGATTCCCGCAGTCACAGCTGCTAGGAAGGAGATGATCACAGCAATCCGGAGTCCGTAAGCGATCTGCGGAGCAGCCGCCGGCAGGCGGGCGTATCGGATTTGACCGAGCACACCTTGCCGGTAGCACTTGAGAGTCTCGATGAGTACTGGGTCGGCGTCACGCACGCCGTAGGCGGTCTGCACGGCAACTACGAAGAGAATGGGCCAAGCAACGACAAAGATTCCCATCTCCATCGTTGGCCCTAGAACGAGTGTTGCGAGCGGGACAACAACGATGCCGGGGATAACTCGCAGGAAGTTAAGAGTGAATCGACTCGACAGGAAGGCGAATTTGCTCAATCCCAGCGCAATCCCCAGTGGAATCGCAATCGTCACCGAGATCACAAGACCGATGATTGCCATTTGTAGCGTGTCCTTGACAGCGAGCCATGTCAATGGTTCGAACAGCATCCGCCAGAACTCAGCAATCGTGTCAGTTGCTGAAGGTAGAACGCCAGCCAGTGAGTCCAGACTTGAACCCCACTGCCAGATGAGGAAGAGCCCAACCAACGGAAAGATCGAGGGTGGGAAGAGTTTCAGTGCCCGAAGAACCGGTCGTTTCCTGGGGGGCTTCTTCCCCTCAGGGATTTGTGCTGCAGCGCTCACTTCCTCTTCGGAATCGCTACGCGTCATTGCCATGACCTAAGGCAACAGCAGCACCAAACCATTAACAACACGGCCTCTCATTCAGTGGAAACTGGAGTCACATAAGTGGAGATCCAGTGTGAATCGTTATATCGGAATGGTCATTGTGGCGCCTGCCGAGAGGACCATTCGGACATTTGGTCAGTCGTCCTTCGCGCCGCTCACATTCCCCGCC
>CAIXFB010000318.1 GCA_903918595.1 uncultured Actinomycetes bacterium | reverse complement strand
TAAGCAGCAGCGATCGCCTGGTGGCCGAGGCACACACCGAAGATCGGAACCTGCCCTGCGCACTCTCGGACGATGTCCATGCAGACTCCCGCATCTTCCGGGGTGCCCGGGCCAGGGGAGAGTAAGACTCCGTCGTAGGTGCTCACCTCACCGATGGTGACCTCGTCATTGCGTTTCACCGTGACCTCAGCTCCTAGCTGAGCGAGGTACTGGACGATGTTGAAGACGAACGAGTCGTAGTTGTCGACGACGAGGATGCGGACCACACCCCGTATTGTGGCCCCACGAGCCTTGCCGGGCTCACACAGTCAGGAATACGAGCCAGCGCAGCGGAGGATCACGTGCCAGAGTCCAAGGGACGCAAGAAGGATCCGTACATTCCACCCCCCACCTCAAAGGGTGAACGTAAGGCTGCCCGGATCGGTTCAGCCCCATGGCTGGCCCCGGCAATGGTGACGTGTTTTGTGATTGGACTTGCGTACATCGTCGTCTTCTATATTGCTGGCAACCAGATCCCGATCATGAACTCGATCGGTGGATCACTGAATGCACTGGTCAACGTGGGTATCGGCTTCAGTTTCATCATCGTGGGCTTCATTTTGTCCACGAAATGGAAATAGTCCGACTTACACGGTTGTTATTTTGTCCCCAAGTGGGGACATGTTGTGGATAACCCTTTAGATGAGTTCCAGGATGGTCGCATTTGCCATCCCTCCGCCCTCACACATCGTCTGTAATCCGTAACGGGTGTGACTCATGCGCATCCTGTGGATAAGAGTTGTCATTAATCGCGCTCCTGACGCCCCCACCGGGTGACCCAGCGCAATGGCTCCGCCCCAGGCGTTCACAAGTTCGGGGTTGGCACCTGTGTCGGCATACCAAGCGCCCAGCACGGATGCAAAGGCCTCATTCACCTCGAAGGCCCCGATGTCGCTCATCGAGAGCCCGGCTCTATTCAGCACCTTGACGGTGGCTGGCATGGGCGCGGTCAGCATCATTACCGGATCCACTCCCGCCATGACCACCGAATGCACCCGTACCAGCGGGGTAATGCCCCGGGCTTTCGCGGCAGCGGCCGACATCACCACTACGGCTGCCGCCCCATCGGAGATCTGCGATGAATTACCTGCTGTGACAACTCCAGTTTCCACGAAGGCCGGCTTCAAGGCGGCCAACCGCTCCACTGTCGTATCCGGTCTGATCCCCTGGTCAGCGCTCACCTCGCCCACCGCCACGATTTCAGCATCGAAATTCCCCGACGCGGCAGCAGCGGCCGCGCGCTCGTGGGAAGCAACTGAAAGCTCATCAAGATATGTGCGCGAAAGGTTCCAATGCTGCGCGATCAGCTCGGCGCTGATTCCCTGGTGCACGAGGCCACCTTCATAACGCGAAGTCAACAACTCACTGAACGGTCCATCGCCACCTGCCATCGCTGAACCCAACGGAACACGAGACATCACTTCAACACCACCGGCGATCACGATCTCTGCCTGACCAGATGAAACGAGGGCTGCAGCAAAACTCACCGCCTGCTGACTTGAACCACATTGCCGATCGATCGTTACTCCAGGCACCGATTCAGGGAACCCTGCCGCGAGGAGTGCGTTACGTGCGATGTTGGCACTCTGCTCACCGACTGCACTCACGCATCCCCAGATCACGTCGTCAACGTCTGCAGGATCTACTCCTGCGCGCAGCACAACCTCTTGCAACACATGAGCGGAGAGATCAACAGGGTGAGTGCTAGACAGTGCGCCTTTTCCTGGCTTACCAATACCAACGGGGGTGCGAACAGCAGAGACAATCACAGCATCGGTCATGGCAACTCCCTAAACGATCAATTGCCCCAACGGTGCCACATACTCTTGAATTTGCAGCGTTCGCCACATCGTGATCGCAATGAGCGCCAGCACCACCGCAGACAGTCCTGTCACATGGATCAACGTTCGATGTCGACGCGGGGCATAGACCAAAATTGCTGCGACCACAGCACCGGTAATCAGACCACCAAGGTGGGCCCGCCAGTCAATCCCCGGAGCCAAGAATCCAATGACGACGTTTATTGCTAACAGAATGAGCACTTGTCGAACGTCATAGCGCAGTCTTCGCCCGGCAACCACGAGCGCGCCCATCAAACCAAAAATTGCCCCGCTAGCACCGACGGAGACGGTCCGAACATCGGAAAATACATATGAAGCAACGGATCCGCCGAGTGCTGCCAACAAATACAGAATGATGAAACGCCCGTGGCCGAGGATGCGTTCGAGTGTTGGGCCGAGTGCAAACAACACATACATGTTGAAAGCAATGTGCAGGAACGAACCGTGCAGGAATGCACTGGTGATCAAGCGCCACCACTCACCACCAACGGCGATGCCGACCGGCCACATCCCAAACTCTTCGGCCAAGTCATTGATGCCCACCAAATATTGCAGACCAAACACCACAAGGTTGATAGCAATGAGGGCGTAGGTCACACGCGGTTTGGTAATGATCGAGCCGCCAGCAACAGTGACGGGGGTGCGAATAGCTGCAGCTTCAGTATTGACGCAGTCCGGACAACGAAAGCCAACCGGCGCAGTGATCATGCACTCGGGGCAAATCGGATTGCCGCAACGCGAGCAACTCACCCACGTCGGCACTCCCTCATGCCGGTAGCACGAGGGAGGCGACGGAGTGTCTGTCACCTAGCTGCGGTTGATTGTGATCGACTCGATCACAACGTTGTTCTT
>CAIXFB010000317.1 GCA_903918595.1 uncultured Actinomycetes bacterium | reverse complement strand
CGCCCCGATCCATCTCGGTCCCCTCGTGGCTGAGGCCGGCCAAGACCGTGCCGATCACCCGGTGGCGCTCAGAGCGCAGATGGACCGGAAATCCGGGCACCATCGCGATCCTGATTCTTGGACTCTGGCTCTTTGGCACGGGTGAAGCTCTGGTCGTCGTTTCAGACTTGGGCAACGGCCCATGGACGGTCATGGCGCAGGGCCTTTCCCTGCGAACCGGGCTGAGTATCGGCTGGACCACATTCATCATCAGCGTGAGCGTTCTCTTGCTCTGGATTCCCTTGCGCGAAAAGCCGGGTTTGGGCACGATCGCGAACGCAGTGGTGATCGCCCTCGCGCTACAGGTGGGCGTGACATTCCTGCCGCACCCCGAAATCGCGGCGGTGCAACTGCTCACCGTGATCGCCGGAATCGCCCTTATTGGCTTGGGCAGTGGCTTGTACCTGACCACAAACCTGGGACCTGGACCGCGCGATGGCTGGATGACCGGCGTACACCGCAAAACAGGTTGGCCGATCTACGGTGTGCGCCTTGGCATCGAAGTGAGTGTGGTGATCATCGGCTGGTTGCTCGGTGGCACGGTCGGAATTGGCACCGTGCTCTTCGCAGTACTTATTGGGCCATCAGTGGGTTACGGCCTGATGGCCGTGGGTGCCCTCGCCGGCGCAAAAACTACGACGAGCTCGGACGACGACCCCGGCCTCGAGGCTTAGAGCCACCGCCACTGCCACCGCGGTGGTGGAAGTGACGCGGGCCTGACTTGTGGGCGCGCTTTTCCGGTGCTGGGTACCACGGCACACCGGAAGGCTCCTGAGAACCGGTGATATCCACCAATGCCTGCGCACCAGGGCGAACCCGAGTCACATCAGCGTCAACGCCTGCGCGCTTGGTGAGGCTGGTGATCGTCTTCTGCTGACGTGGTGCGGCGAACGTGACGACCGTGCCCGATTCACCTGCACGCGCGGTGCGACCGGCGCGGTGCACATAATCCTTGGGATCGGTGGGCGCATCGATGTGCACCACCAGGCTGATGTCGTCGACATGGATACCGCGAGCGGCAACGTTGGTGGCAACGAGAGCCGGCGTACGACCTTCTTTGAAGTCGGCAAGTGTGCGGGTGCGCACCGCTTGCGACTTACCGCCGTGCAGTGCACCTACCGGCACACCACGGCTCGCCATTTGCTTAGCGAGTTTGTCTGCGCCAGCTTGCGTGCGGACAAAGAAAATGGTGCGGCCATCGCGTGATGCAATCTGCGTGGCAACCTCAACTTTGTCTTCTGGATGCACGATCAACACGTGGTGCTCCATGGTGTTGACGTCGGCCGAAGTACTAGAAAGCGAATGCTCCGCAGGATCGTTCATGTAGGCCTTCACAAGTGCATCAACTCCACGATCCAACGTTGCACTGAACAGCAGGCGCTGACTCTTGGCCTTGGTGAGGTCGAGGATTTCGCGAACAATCGGCAAGAAGCCCATGTCAGCCATTTGGTCGGCTTCATCAAGGACCGTCACCTGCACCTGTGAAAGGTCGGCAGAACCACGCTCGACCAAGTCCATCAAGCGACCCGGGGTTGCGATGAGAATGTGAACGCCGCGATCAAGTGCGGTGATCTGCTTTGCGTAAGGAACGCCACCCACCACGATGCGCGTGCGCATGTGCAGGGCATCGGCGAACGGGGCGATCGCGTCGTTGACCTGCATGGCCAATTCACGGGTAGGCACGAGAATCAATCCGGATGGCTGGCGCGACTTAGACGGGCGGCCTTTGAGTCGTGAGACCAACGCCAAACCGAAGGCAAGGGTCTTACCCGAACCGGTCTGACCGCGGCCGAGCACATCGCGACCAGCGATGGCATCAGGAAGGGTCGCAACCTGGATCGGGAAAGGCTCGGTAAAGCCGCCACGATCAAGTGCGGCTACGAGAGCTGGATCCACACCAAGATCGGCAAAGGACACAGCAGTTTCAGGGTTTTTGACATCAGACATGAGAATTCAATCCATTCAAGACAGTAAGGCGTGTCTTGAAGGAGACCCAAGTTAAGTCGCAGTAAAGCCAAGACTCGCAATGAACGTGCAACCTCAAGAGTAGAGCAATCATTCGGAATCACGAAATCATCGAAGAAGCCAGCCCGTCTACAGTGCTGCCATGGCTGCCGGCTCCCCTAGCAAAAAGCGCACCATCATCACGGCGATCCTTGGCGTCATCATCATGGTGGCGGTCTTCGCGTTCTTATTCCCAAATTTTGGCACCTATCAAAAAGCGTTCACCCAGATCGCCGAACTTCCCTCGTACTGGATCTGGATCCTCGTTGCCGCGGGCCTGTTCAACATCATCGCTTACCCGCTCACTGCCATTGCGGCGATTCCCGGTCTGCCCTATCGCGCTGCATTTGTTGATCGGCAAGCTGGATTCTTGGTCAGCAACATCATTCCTGGGGGCGGGGCGGTAGCCGTTGGCACGCAGTATTCGATCCTCGCCAAGTACGGGGTTCCCTCAGCAAAGTCCGCAGCCGCAGTCTCAGCCGATGCGATCTGGACGTATTTGATGGTGTTGGGCACCCCGGCACTCGCGGTGGTGCTCCTTGTGATTGAAGGCCGGTCCACTGCCGGCTACACCACCGCAGCAGTGGTCGGAATCATCGTCGTAGCAGCGTCGATCCTTGGAATATGGCTCGTATTGCGCAGCAAGTCCAGCGCCGAAGGGCTCGCCCGGCGCTTGCAGCCGATTGCGAATCGGCTGTGGCGCCTGTTCAAACGCCCTGCACCAGATCTGATGTCAATCTTGGGCAACTACAACATGGAAGCAAGTGCGTTGGTGCGCGAGCGGTGGCTGCCGCTCACCCTGACAAATGCACTCGCCCAAATGACTCCGTGGATTGTGCTGATCGCGGCACTCGCAGCACTGGGTGTTTTCCCCTCGCCCATCACACCAATCGAAGCGTTCGCTGCGTTCTCCATTGCACTGCTGCTCACCAGTTTTCCAATTACACCCGGTGGACTCGGCACTGTCGATGCTGCGCTGGTTCTTCTGCTCACCGGATTCGGCATCGAAAACTCCACAGCCGTCGCAGCCGATCTGATCTGGCGTTTGGTGTGGTTCCTACCGCAGCTGCTCGTTGGGCTGGGTGCGTTCGGGCTCTATTACTTCGACTCGAAAAGATCCAAAGGTTCGGCGCTACCTCCTGTGCCCAGCTAGATCGGTTGTGACACAGTTGCGCCATGGCGCAATCACCTGACTACAGCCGGCTTCGTTTTTCCTTCGTTCTCCAGATTGTGGCGGGCGTTCTTCTGCTCGTCGCCGGGCTCGTTCGCGGCTTCTCACTTGGCTGGGATTTCCTGACAATCCTGCTGCTGCTCCTTGCCGGGTTTAACGTCGTTCTTGCACGCTTCACCCGAGCAAAAATGCAGGAACTGTAACTACGGATCGTGAAGTTAGCCGAGGGATAACATCGCAGCGGCACTGAGAGCAATGACTACTCCGCCGATCTGCACCCTGTTCAATCTTTCCTTCAAGATCACCCGCGCGAGTACTACGGTCGCAGCGGGATACAGCGATCCAATAACGGCCACGATAGAAAGCAGACCACGCTGCGTTGCCAACTGGAAAATACCGTTGGCCGACGCGTCCAAAATGCCAGAGCCGATCACGAGCAACCACGGGAATCCGGCTGTGACTACCTTTCGAGCGACCACGAGTACGGCGATCAACATCACCAAGGTGGAAACCCAGCGGCCAATGGTTGCCGCCCAGATCCCCGAGTCCTGCGGGGCTAGGCCGATAGCCGTGAGGTAGAGACCAATCGCGACACCGCTCGAGAGCGCCAAGATGATGGCCGACATCGGAGTGCGCTCGTGATGGCCGGATTCCTTGCTGACCATAAACACCGCGAGCACCGCAAAGGCGATTCCAACGATGGCAAGGGCGGAGAGTGTCTCGCCGCGCAGCAACCCGACAGCCACCGGGACCGCTCCAGACATGACGGCGGTCAGTGGTGACACCACACCCATCGGGCCGCGGGTTAAAGCCGCGTAGAGCAGGCCGATGGCGAGAGCTCCGATGAGTCCGGCCGCCAGCGCGTACGGCAGTAGCTCAACAGACACCTCGCCTGGGATCACAAAGAACGCGAGCAGGGTCAGAAGTACCGCACCGGCGGGGTAGGAGACCGCGAGGACCTGGATCGGACCCACCCGTCGAGCAGCCAGGCCGCCCATGAAGTCTGCGACGCCCCAGGAAAGACTCGACAACAATGCGAGCAGGGCGCCCATCTGATTTCCATCCTTTTCGCCGCGCACCCGAGGCGGGCGCGAGAGGGAAGGTTATCCGATCGCTCTAGGCTCGTGGGGTGGACGCGATACTCGAAGCAAAAGGGCCCTGGAACAGCGATCAAATCACTACGTTCCTGCGCAACACCACTATCCCCATTCGGGTGTCATCCATGGGCAGTGCCGGTCCCATCGTTCAGTCGCTGTGGTTCGTCTATTCCGACAATGCTCTTTGGTGCGCCACCCAAGCTACGTCGGTTCTGGCAAAGAGATTGGCCGCCGATGATCGGATCGGTTTTGAAGTTGCAGCTGATGCACCGCCGTATAGAGGTGTGCGAGGCACCGGTCGTGCAAGCCTGCATCCTGAACTTGCCGAGAAGGTTTTGCGTCAACTCATTGCCCGCTACCAAGGTGAAAGCGAGACCGATCTGAGCAGTTGGCTGCTCAGCCGGCTTGACAAAGAAGTTGCAGTGCGAATCGACGCATTGAGTTTGGCCACCTGGGATTTCTCGGGACGGATGGGTAGTTAACCGATGACTGCTACCAGTCGCACCAATTGGTCAGGAAACATTGACTTTGCTGCCAGCGCTCTCGAGACCCCCGGCAGTGTGGCCGAACTGCAAGCCTGTGTGTCAAGGCATGATGCAGTGCGAGCACTTGGTACCGCCCATTGCTTTAATGGCATTGCCGCTACCCGCGGAGTTCAAATTCAGGTGACTGGGCTCGATTCCAGGATTGATATCGATTCAACTTCACACACGGCATGGGTACCTGCAGCAATGAAGTATGGCGAACTGGCCAAGGCACTTCAACCGTATGGTTTTGCCGTTCGCAACATTGCATCGTTAGGTCACATCAGCGTTGCAGGCGCCGTGATCACCGGCACTCATGGCTCTGGTGATGCGAACGGCACGCTGTCATCAACTGTTCGCGCACTTGAACTCGTCACTGCGGCAGGCGACCTCGTCGTGATTGACGAATCTTCTCCGGATTTTTGTGGCAGCGTCGTCTCCCTTGGAATGCTGGGAGTAGTTACTCGGGTGAGAATTTCCATCGTTCCGGCCTTCGACATCGCACAAACCGTGATCGACGACGTCCCACACGCACAGGTCACCGAAAACTTCGATGCAATTTTCTCCAGTGCTTATAGCGTCTCGTTCTTCACAACGTGGGGGCCGGAAAACTTGGGTCAGATCTGGGTGAAACACCTAGCGGATCACTCGTGGCGTCATGAAGAATGGATGGGCGGAACACCAGCAACGATCAAGTGCCACCCCCTTCCCGGTCACGATCCCATCCACTGCACCGAACAACTCGGAGTGGTGGGGCCTTCCTACGAGCGGCTCCCACACTTCAAACTTGAGTTCACACCAAGTTCTGGCGATGAACTGCAAACCGAGTACTTGGTGCCGCGCACTGAAGCGGTGCAATTACTGCAGGGCCTTCTCGAGTTCAGTCCGCGCATCCACGAGCTACTGCATGTCTCGGAAATCCGCACAATGGCAGCAGATGATCTGTGGCTCAGTGGCGCCTCGGGCCGAGACACCGTGGGTATTCATTTCACCTGGAAGAAGGTTCCCGAGGTGTTCCCGTTACTACCCGTGATCGATGAGTACTTCGCACCCGCCGGGGGTCGCCCGCACTGGGGCAAACTCTTCGATGCCACGGCACTCCCCGATCGCTATTCAGGCTTTGGCAACTTTGTTGACCTGGTGGAGCGTTATGACCCATCCGGAAAGTTTTCCAATGATTGGTGGCGTGGAGTGCTCGGAGGTGGATGACACTTCACTGACCGACACCACGATCAGGTTCATGGAACCTGATGAGTCGGAATTACTCACCGAACTTGTGACCGCTGCCTATGGCTCTACCTACGATGCTGAGTGGGTCTATCAGCCTGAAGAGATTGCTCGTCGAATCACTGCCGGTGAATTGATCAGCATTGTTGGTGTCGATGCGCACGGACAGGTTCTTGGTCACACAGCGCTCATGAAAGAGAGCGACGATTCCCGTGTCCTGCATTCTGGGGTGGCCGTGGTGTCCGAGGCAGCACGCGGTCAACACCTCTTCACGCAACTGAAATCCTTTGGTGCCAATTGGGCGCGCTCATCTGGTTATTTCGGGTTATTCAGTGAAGCAACAGCCGCGCATCCCTTCAGCCAAAAAGCAAATGTTGATCTCGGCGCAATGGAAACTGGCTTTCTGATCGGCTGGATTCCACCCACCGTGGTCAATGATGCTGCCCTGTCAATGAACGGTGAAAGCAAGGAATTGCGACGCGAATCCGTCGCGCTTTTTTACCTGAAAACAAACGACGGCCATGACAGACCCATCTATGCACCGCGCCGGCATGATCGGGTCATCACTGAATTGGTCGCTGCGACTGGGTTGCGCGGGGTTGTAGCCGAAGCCGATTCGTCAACCCCCCTGCCGGATGAAACCGAATTCTTCGTCACCACAAAGGCTGACCACAACCTCGCCATCATCACCGTGACCGAGCCGGGTCGGGATTTTGCTCTGAAGATCACATCTCAGATGCAGTATTTGATGGATCACGACGGCCGCAGTGCGGTCTATCTCGATCTTCCCCTTGAGCGCCCTGGTTCTGCAATTGTCCTCGATCAGCACGACGCGGACCTGCCATTCGCCTTCGGTGGGATTTTTCCTAACCTGCACGTGAGCGGCGATGTGCTTCGACTGACTGCCCTGAACGGGGTCGCGCTGCATCCACACGACATCTCCAGCGCATCCGACCATGGCCGCGAGCTCCTCGAATATGTGCTGGCCGATCTGGACCGAACCGGAGCCAACCAAATCTAGAACTTCGGATCTAGATAAACCTGAGATGCCGGCGAGTCAGGTGGCTACTGTCAGGGAATGGATTTTTCCCCCTCACCACGAGCTGCCGAACTCACCCAGGCCGTTTCGGACTTCGCGGCCGAGTTCATCGAGCCAGCAGAGGCCGATTATCTCAACGATCTAGAACTCGCTCGGGCTAACGGCACCGCATGGACGCCCCTTCCCGTTCTGGATGAGCTGCGCTCACTCGCTCGGGAACGCGGCTTATGGAACTTGT
>CAIXFB010000316.1 GCA_903918595.1 uncultured Actinomycetes bacterium | reverse complement strand
GCCCTTGCGCGATACGAACGAGGATCCGTAGGGGTTTCCTGAGACGCGGGCGATGTGCTCGTGCGCGTATCCGAGCGGCATCACGATCGATCCCCAGTGGTAGAAAATGTTGTTCATCGCGAGGATCGTGCTTTCCAGACCGCCATGCTGCGTCGACGAACTCGTGAATGCGGTGCCGACCTTGGCTGCCAGCACTCCTGAGAACCAGAGCCCACCAGTGGTATCAAGGAAGGCCTTCAACTGCGAGGCGGGCCCACCGAATCGGGTTGGCGAGCCGATCGCGATCGCGTCGGCCCACTCCAGATCCGCAAGGCTCGCGTACTCATCGGTGCAGGCGTCGATCCATTCTTGCCAGCGTGGATTGGTCACGATTGCTTCCTGCGGTGCGGTTTCGTGGACCCTGCGCACCCGGACCTCGGCACCTGTGGCGGCTGCGCCTTCACCGATCGCATGGGCGAGTTTCGCGACGTTGCCTGTTGCCGAGTAATAGACGACGCAGATGCGTGCTGCCGTGCCAGTGATCATCCGGATGCTCCATGCCGGTGCAGCGTGATTGATGGTGACTCGCCGAATCGAGCCCGGTAGCTGGAGCTGAAGCGACCGAGATGCACGATGCCGTGCTGGTGGGCGATACGCGCGACCGTCGTGGTGTGCGGATCGGAATCTTTGAGTGCGTGATGAGCTGCGACAAGGCGCACATCTCGCAGGAGTGCGGATGGACTGATGCCGAGGGTGCGTTGAACGCTGCTCTGCAGTTGTCGCACGCTCAATCCCACGGCTGCCGCCATCTCCGTCACGGATACCCGCACTCCGTGGTTCTCGCGGAGCCAGTCGAGCAGCAGGTCCACTCGCGAGTCCCCGGATGTGTCACCGAGCACCTCCTCGTGGGTCCAGGCAAGGACGAGTGCCGTGAGGATGTGGTCCTCGAGTGCAGCGAAGAAGTCGGTCAGGGTGTCTTCGGGGATACCAGGCGGCAGGGTTGAGGTCACCCGCCACGCCTGCCGGCAGGCGTGCTCGAGCAGCGTGGAACGCCCCAATCCGCGCATGTCTCCGTGCTCGAGGTGGGAGTCCACCTCCGGGCCCAGCACCGCGCGCCGGTGATCAGCGAGGCGGACCTCCTCGCTGGCAACCACGAGTGAACCGGCCCACGGATCTGGGCGCATGAGCGTGGCGTCGATCCGGGAGAGCAGGAACCCTGATTCACAAGTGCGGGTGCGCGGATCCGTGCCCACGCTGACTCCCATCGGGCCGAGCGGCACGGTGGCCACCACGCGCGATCCGGTGGCGGGTGCCTCGACAATCACGTCTCCTCCGTAGCGAACAAAGACGAGCCGGGATTCGGGGAGGGAGAGGACACCGACGCGTCCGTCGAGCGAGTCACCGAGCGGGGTGACTTCGTGAGGCGTGGTGCGCGCGGCAACCTCATCGCGCAAAACGCTGTGCAGCGAACTGGAGACCAGGCAGTCGAGGATGCCCGATGAAGATTGCTGGGTTGCGGCGGATCCCATCGTTCACCTCCTGTGGTGTGACTTCATGCGCATGCCTTGGCGTGTGTGGCCGACTCTACGACGACGGATCCCGGCATGAGCGGTGTTCTGGTGGTCCGGAGTGAAGGCCGTACGCCCACCAGCGTATTGTGTCCATTTGACGATCGGCGAGAGACTGTCAGATAACAATCCCGGACCGATATCCTTCGGTGATCGTCGTCTGGGCGCAAAG
>CAIXFB010000315.1 GCA_903918595.1 uncultured Actinomycetes bacterium | reverse complement strand
CATCCGTTTCACGATCGCCATGGTCGGATCGGTGTTGGTCACGGCCCCATGGTCACTCCAACTCTTCGCTCACCCAGTGATGTTCCTGCTGGGTCCGGGTGTGAATTCACCTGCACTGGGTGATCCCAATCTGACGGCCATCGATGTCTTGCTGCTGCATCCAGGCGGACCAGGCATGACACCACTGTGGATTTCAATAGGCATCGTGCTCGCAGGGTTTATCGCCTTGTTCCGGATGGATCGGCTTCGCATTGTGGTGGCCTGTTGGGTGGTTGCCATTGCTGCACTGGCACTCGGGGTGCTGCAAACCATGGTGCTCGTCACACCGCCAGGAACAACAACTCCTATGCGCACCTGGCCAGGACCTGCAACGCTTCTGCTTGGCCTCGCATTGATTGCGGCGGCAGGGGTTGCAGCGCAGGGCCTTCGCAATAGGTTTGTTGGTCAAAGTCTGTCGTGGGGACAGCCGGTCGCGGCGATCACCGTTGTGGCAGCAGTGCTTGCTCCGATCCTCTCTGCAGGATGGTGGATTGCTGCCACCGACGATGTTGTCAAGAGGGCCCCGCTGGCTGCTGTACCGGCATTTGTTGCGGCCGATGCGCTTGGACCACAGGCACCGCGCACCCTGGTGTTGTTCGACACCAAGGCGGGCAAGGTCTTGTATTCCTTGATCAATGGGGAAGGCCCGGTGCTTGGGGATGCAGATGTTTCACCACCGGCGGAGAACTGGGTTGCACTCGATCCGATTGTGGCCGCACTGGCATCGGGCCGCGGAGGAACAGAAGTGCAAGCACTCGCAGGCTATGGAGTGCGATATGTGTTACTTGCTCGCGGTACATCACCTGAATTGATCCCGGTGCTCGATGGCGAGCCGGGCTTGCGCAGACTCTCATCTGCTGACGAGTCAGTGATCTGGCGCATAGCTGGACAGACTGCGCGTGCACGCGTGGTGCAGGGCGAGGCTCCTGCCGCTGTAGATCTAGTCGACATCGCAAGTTCAAGCGTTGATCCCTACATCGAATCGCTGTTACCGCCAGGTGATGGGGAGCGAGCCCTCGTTCTTGGTACTCCACCAGACTCAGGGTGGCGCGCGGTCTCTGTGGATCCGGCAACCGATCAACAGGTTGCTTTGCCAACTGTGCAGGCGCCGGAGCCCGAAGCCTGGTCGCAGGCCTTCCTCATTCCGACTGGTGCGCAACCTGTCACTGTGACCTTTGATACCGGAGCGCGTGATCGTTGGTTGTGGTTCCAGCTGTTCGTGTTCTTAACGCTGGTTGTTCTCGCCTTGCCGCAACGTCGAGTTCTTGATCCAGATCCTGATGACGATGGCGACTTCGTGTTCTTCTCTGAAGGTGTGAAAAGTTCGGAGGCGTCATGATGTTTGGCAGAGGGTCTCGGAAGAAGATCGTGCTGGAAAGTCGCGCAATCATTCCTCCATCGGCAGGTGCTGAAGATCAGGTCATCGGACTCATTGACGAACACGGCACCAAAGAAGGAGAACGCGAAGCAGCAAGCACAGAAGAGCGACGACGCAGGCTGCGTAGGAGTAGAACCCCGCGTCAGCCGCAGGCTCCGCGCGAGCCTCGACCGCCCTTGTGGTGGCGGCCGATTGCGGTGATCGCTGCGGTGATTGTCCTCATCTCCGTTCTTGGCACATTTGTGCGCGCCGATGATCCGACGCAAACTGCAGCGGCAGTCACGCTTGAACCGATTCAGTCTTCGGTGCTGCTCTGCCCAGAGCCTGGGTCGGGCGGCGACCTTGGAGTTCGCGTTACTGCCGCGGTCATCCCCGGGCAGCCCGGTCAGACGAGCGGCCCGGGTCGGGCCGGATTGGAAACGCTGCCGGGCAAAGAGTCGGCGAAGGCAAGCATCCGCGAGCCGGGAAGCCAGGCGCAGATCGAAGCGTTTGGAGCCAAGTTGCCTGCCATTCGGGCCTTCGGTGAAGGCTCGCTCGCACCCGGGCTCGTTGCCGATCAGTGGGGTCGCGACCCCAGCGGTCAAGGTCGCGGATTGGCGAGCACCTCGTGTGCCCCTGCAGCCTCGGAGTTCTGGTTTGTAGGTGGTGGGGCAGTTGCAGGTCGGCAAACCAAGGTTGTGCTCGTCAATCCTGACGACTCCTCGGCAGTGGTAGATGTGATCATTCATGGACCAGAGGGGATTGTTGACGCACCTGCCAGTCGCGGTTTGGTCATCCCTGCTCAAGATCGTTCGGTGGTCCGACTCGATGTTCTAGCGCCCGGAATCACCGCGACGGCATTCCATGTGATTGCCCGGACCGGTCGCATCGGAGCATCGGTGGATGATGAGCAAAGAAGCGGTTTGCAGTCGGTGGGCGTCGACTGGATTCCGCAATCAGCACCGCCTGCAACAAAGGTGTACGTGCCTGGTGTCCTCTCAGGTGATAAAGCTCGAGTGCTCTCCGTGGTGTCGACCACGGACAATGATGCCATCGTCTCCATCAGACTCTTTTCGGCTGAAGGCGCCTATGAACCTTTTGAACGCAACCAGTTGATCGTTCCTGCCGGAGCGGTTGCCACGATGGATATGTCCTCGGTGATGCCACCGAATCCCGACGGTTTTTCCGGTGCCACCATTGAGCTCACTTCAGATCAACCGATTGTTGCGGGGATGCGCCAGTTCTTCGGTGGCACTCGTGTGCAAGATGAAACCTCATTCTCCGCTGGTGCCCAGTCCTTCACCGCCACTTCTGCAGTGAGCGGACTACCCGTTCGCGATGCAACCGATGTGCGGCTCTACATCACCGCACCCGATGTTGATGCAGCTGTCGATGTCGTGCTGCTTCCATATCGGGGCGCCCGGCAAGTTGCAGAACCCACCGCTCCTCGTCGAGTGGTGATCAAGGCGGGTGAGATGAAGAACTTTGCTCTTGACGCTCCGGTTGGTATCGAGTGGTTTACCGCGGTCGTCACACCGGCTCCGGGATCTGGTCCCATTGTCATCGCCCACCGAATCCGCGAAAAGTCACGATTTGGGGATCTGGTCACTGGCTACCCGTGGACTCCCTTGCGAACGCAGGTCTCTGTGCCGGTAGCGCAGTACGAACAGTCAGTTGCCCTGCGCTAATCGCTGACGGCGCGCCCTGCCTTCATTGACCCGAGTTGGCCGCTAACGTGCACGATTGTGAGTCGTCGACGTTGTTCCAAGCCATCGTGCAGTGGCTCTGCTGTGTCAACACTGACCTATGTGTACGCCGACTCCACCGCGGTCCTCGGTCCTTTGGCCACCTATGCCGAACCGCACTGCTATGACCTCTGCCAGATGCACAGTGAGCGTCTCACCGCTCCGCGTGGCTGGGAGATCGTGCGGATCACCCCAGATCCTGATGCCCTCAAACCCAGCAGCGATGATCTCGAGGCGCTTGCAAACGCTGTTCGAGAGGCTGCGCGACCACGGTATGAGCCTGATGCGCAGGTGGCACCCCCCTCTGGGTCCGTTGAAGTCGCTCGCAAGGGGCATCTGCGCGTTCTGCAGTCGGTTGAGTCCTACTACTCGGAGAATCCAGACCGGGATAAGGGCGCTCCTGCCGAAGACGAGGGCCTCTTCGATCTCGATCGGTAGCATCACAGCATGCGCGATCTAGATTCCATCATCAAGGCCTACGACGTCCGGGGTGTTTTCCCTGACCAGCTCGATGCCGATCTTGCCCACGATGTGGGCGCTGCATTTGTGCAGGTATTGGGCATCAGGGCCGAAGATGGCGGTGCAGGTGCCGTGGTCATCGGCCATGACATGCGTCCCTCTGGCCCAGATCTGGTTTCGGCATTCGCAGAAGGCGTGCGCGAACAGGGCTGCGATGTGGTGCTGATTGGTTTGGCCAGCACCGACGGTCTCTATTTCGCATCGGGCCGATTGGACCTGCCGGGTGCGATGTTCACCGCGAGCCATAATCCCGCCCAGTACAACGGCATCAAATTGTGCCGTGCCGGTGCGGCCCCGGTGGGTCAGGATTCGGGCCTACGCGACATAAAGGCCATGATCATTCATGGAATACCCGCGTATGAAGGTCGCATCGGTGAAGTGCGAGAGCAAGACATGCTGGCTGATTACGCCTCGTTCCTGCGCGAACTCGTCGATGTCAGCAAGGTGCGTCACCTCAAGGTCGTTGTCGATGCTGGAAATGGCATGGGCGGTTTCACGGTGCCGGCGGTGTTGGAAGATGCCGCCGGCCTGCCCGCACTCCCACTCACCATCGTGCCGATGTATTTCGAACTAGATGGTTCGTTCCCCAACCACGAGGCCAATCCGATTGAGCCCGCGAACCTCGTTGACCTCCAAGCACGAGTGCTCTCGGAAAATGCTGACCTGGGTCTGGCATTCGACGGCGACGCAGATCGGTGTTTTGTGGTCGATGAGAACGGCACCGTAGTGAGCCCTTCCACGTTGACCGCACTGATCGCGCAACGGGAGCTCGCAAAGCATCCCGGCTCTACCATCATTCACAATCTGATTACGTCAAAGACGGTTCCTGAAGTGATCGTCGAAAACGGTGGCGTTGCTGTTCGCACACGGGTTGGGCACTCGTTCATCAAGGCGACGATGGCTGAGACGAATGCAATCTTCGGCGGCGAACACTCTGGCCACTTTTACTTCCGAGATTTTTGGCGGGCGGATTCGGGCATGCTGGCCGCTCTGCACGCGATCGCAGCTCTCGGCGAGGCTCCAACAGGCACTACGTTCTCCTCGCTGCTCACCCCGTACCTGCGTTACACACCGAGTGGTGAGATTAATACCGAGGTGGAAGATCAACAGAGCGCAGTAGATCGCATCCGGGCCGCTTATGAATCCCGGGTCGGCGTGAGCGTTGATGATCTTGATGGCATGACCATCGACGGGGGTGATTGGTGGTTCAACGTCCGCTCTTCCAACACCGAACCTCTTCTCCGCTTGAATGTTGAGGCAGCAGATGCGTCAACAATGGAACAGATCCGTGATGATGTGTTGGCGATGATGCGAGCAGGTGCGTGATGGGTCCGCTCGGACTGCCAGTGGAACTGTGGGAGGTGCTTGCCTGCCCAGCTGATGATCGGGGGCGGGTAGAAGCCGATCTGGCTTCAGGGCAGATTGTCTGTGTGGAGTGTGGGCGCCGTTACGACATCCGCGATGGTGTTCCGGTCATGCTCATCGAAGAAGCGACCCTGCCACATGGTTGAGGTCATTCGAGGGGCTCTGAAGGATTACGCGTGGGGAATCCCTGACGGATTGGTCGCATGGTCAGGGGAGCGCACGGGTGCTCCGCAAGCCGAACTGTGGTTCGGTGCGCACCCGGGGGCTCCTTCACCGCTCGTGGGCCAGGACGTCACTCTCGACACGGTTGTGTCTCCGGGGGAGGTTCCATTGCTCACCAAATTGCTCGCTGCGGCTCAACCACTGTCGATTCAAGTACATCCGGATGCGCAGTTGGCCCGAGTTGCTTTTGAACGACAGGACCAACCTGGGTCGGATCAGGTGTACTCCGATGCCAATGAAAAGACTGAACTACTCATAGCGATTGAAGAGTTCGAAGTATTTGCAGGATGGCGTGATCGCCTGCAGGCGCATGCGATTTTGATGCAGATCGACGGCGCTGAAAATGCTTGTTCAATTCTGGAAAATGACGGCCCGATTGCGGCCATTCCGGCTCTGCGGGCGATTGATCATGAGCGTCGGGCGGAACAACTCGTCAGTGCTGTCCGGGCTGTGGGTGCCAGTCCTGCTGAGGTCGATGCCTTCGCAACAATTGCGCAGCTGTACCCCGACGATACGGGTCTACTGGTGTCGGTGTTGCTGCAATTCCGTGCGCTGGCACCCGGCAATGCAATGTATGTGCCCGCCGGAGTTCCGCACAGCTACAT
>CAIXFB010000314.1 GCA_903918595.1 uncultured Actinomycetes bacterium | reverse complement strand
TGGGATCGTGCTTATCAGGATCGCGGCGACAGCCACAAGATAGGCACGTCCGGCCCAAATATGCGGTTGGCTTCCTTTTCGCAGGATCATGGCCGCAAGACCGACGGCAAGGGCGACCGTGCCGGCGGTGATATGAATGGCTACCCATGCTGCCACTGCGTCTGGGTATTCCATGGTTCGTGAAGTTAGCAGAACGGCAACCCATACCGAACTGGCTGCGCCACATCCCCATTGCAGCTAAGCCACCGCATGTTGTTGTGCTGGAACAGCAGTATTTCGATGCGGCTGCTTATCACCACGTTAGGGCAAAATGATTCTCGTTCAGTTTCCATCCGAAGCGCGGGTCCACACGTGATATGCCCACCCCGATTACCAAGAGTTATCCGAACACCGGCGGGCTGCTAGCCGATTGGAATTTCTCCCCATGGTTCGAGGCTCGGCACCTGTGCGACTGACGTAGTTGGCTTACGTCGGGGAGCCTGATTCGTTCCCTCAGACAGTGTGATCCCGAACAGCGTTGATCGACCTGCTGGTGAGAAAGAAAGGAACGATGCACTCACTGATGCCTTCTCCCGCGAAGTGCCGGAATGGCCGATGGCCGATGTGCGCACCCTGCTGGCCAAGTTCGGGCTCGGGCCGCACCAGGCCTTTAGACCAGCTGACTCCCTATCTCCAGGTGAGCGCACTCGCGCCGCGCTCGCGCTGCTGCAGGCACGCGGTGTGAATCTTCTTGTGCTTGATGAGCCGACCAACCATCTGGATCTGCCGGCTATTGAACAGTTGGAGGAGGCACTTGAATCCTTTGAAGGCACTGTGCTGCTCGTGACCCACGATCGCCGCATGCTCGACACGGTGCGCCTCACCCGGAGGTGGCATGTGGAGGGTGGGCAGGTGGTCGAGGTACCTGCAGGGTAAGGAATGGAATGAACTGTGCAAAGCGTTTCGCCTCACACCTTGATGCACATAGCTGATGCGAGCGCTGGCGAGAATCAGGGTTAGACCGAGATCGCCGAATGCGACCGATCAATGATCATCTCGGCACGGAATGCGCCTCGCGATCGTGTTACGTTCGAAACACGCAATAGTGCTGGATTCACATTTTCGATGGGCGCAGTTGCCTCCGGCACACCGACTATCTGTCGTCATGAATGCAAATGAAGGAGCGTGTGATGAACGAAAAGATCGACGAAACCGCAGGAAAAGTGAAGGAAGCTGCCGGAATTCTGACCGGTGACGAGGAGCTCGAGCGCGAGGGAAAGTCGGAGCAGGCACTGGCCAAGGCCAAGGGGGCCGTTCAGGACGTTGCCGATTCGGTGAAGAAGGTTGTCGACAAGGTAGATGAGAAGCTCACCGACAACGGTTGAGCATCATGGGTGAGGGTCACGGATGGGCGTGATCGGCGAACCCCTCAATTTTCCAAAGGATTAACCTCTCGAGTCGACTGTCTGATAAAAATAATTTCATGACTCCTTTGCCATCCCTTGGGCGCCGCGGCTTTATCGGTCTGACCGCAGGGGCCATCGCTGCCCTACTTATTCCGGGAAGCGCGGGTGCGCATGGCAGTGCGCGCGCTGCCGGTGCAGCACGGGCGATGCCAGCGTCGTGGCCGAGTGCTGCAAAGTGGTCATCCTTGGCAGCGCAGGTGGGTAATCGCCTGATCAAGCCTCAGCAACCCTGGGCGAAGTTGGGAGCAGGTCCCATTCCCAAACGTTTCTTCAACCCGTGGTTCTTGGAAGAGCAGCCCGGAGCAACCCAATCAACGGGCATGTTTAAGGCCTGGAAGTCGACGCCAAGTGGATATGCAATCGTGGTTCGTGAAGAGTCCGACATTGTTGCCGGGGTGAATTTCGCGCGCGAGAACAAGGTGCGATTGGTCGTCAAGGGAACCGGTCACGATTACTACGGCCGCTCCACCGGGCCACGCGATTCGCTGCTCATCTGGACCCATCATCTCCGCGACATCACGGTGCATCAGAAGTTTGTCCCTGCAGGTGCTCCGCAGGGAACTGCCGGCGTAACCGCGGTTACCACCACCGCGGGCAACCGTTGGCTCGAGGCATACAAAGCAGCTTCGGCGGCAGGGCTGTATATCCAAGGTGGTGGCTGCACCAGTGTGGGTGCATGCGGTGGATTCGCATTGGGTGGCGGCTTTGGCTCATTTAGTAAGCGATACGGAAGTGGTGCAGCCGGGGTCATTGAACTCGAAGTAGTACTTGCCGACGGAAGCATTGTCACGGCAAACGAATATCAGAATGCGGATCTCTTCTGGGCTTTACGAGGTGGAGGCGGTGGCACATTCGGTGTGGTGACCCATATGACGCTTTTGGCCCATCCTGAACCGAAAATCTCAGGTTGGATTTCTGGTCCCATCGTTGGAAAGACCGACGCCGCCTTTAAAGAGTTGCTTGAAAAGTAT
>CAIXFB010000313.1 GCA_903918595.1 uncultured Actinomycetes bacterium | reverse complement strand
GACCCTGCCGGGCACCGACGTTGACTACCGCGGCGCCCACCTTGCCCACCGAGATGTGCCGGCGATCGCCATCTCCGAGATAGTCACAGCGGCGCGCCGAGGGGATTATCTGATCGATTTGCTCCATATAGATGTGCAGGGCGTCGAGTTCGATCTACTTGAGCCCTCTGCAGGGGCGGTTCAGGACTGCACCCGCCTCATGGCCGTGGGTACCCATAGCCGGCTTTCCGAGGGGCGCCTCCAGGAGTTCTTCCTCTCCCGGGGCTGGGGACTCCTCATAGATTCCCCATGCAAGGCACATTTCACGATGACTCACCCCACGCTCTCCGGGTTCACCGTTCAAGATGGAAATCAACTCTGGGAGAACCCCTTCGTTTTGTGACGGATGTGCAAGATGTGACAATCTTCGTCACGTCATCTATCGCTCAGGAGTTTTCCCCGTCATGGCTTGTACGAGATTGCGGATGGTCCTAGCCGGGTTCACCGCTGCCCTCCTGCCGATCACCTTCCTTGCAGCGAGCCCCACCCAAGCGGCTCCGTGGGATGGAGTGCAGGTGTGGGAAACGGCCATCGTTTCGCGCATTGTTGACGGCGACACCCTGATTGTGAACGACCAAGTGACCGGTGCCGAATCTCGCATCCGCCTGCTCGGCATCAATTCCCCGGAGAAGGACGCGAAGGCAAAGGGCGGCCAATGCGGTGGCTGGCAGGCCATGGATGCACTGAGTGCGCTCCTACCCCTCGGGTCAACGGTGCGTCTGCTTTCCTCCGATCCAAATTCGCGTGGAAAAGATGCTCGACCGCAGCGGGTCGTGCTCGCGCAGAATCCCATCACCGGCGAGTACGACTTCGACGTTGCTTGGGCGATGGCCGAGCGCGGCTGGGGGTTGTGGTTCACCGTTGCCAAGGAAGCCTCAATGAGTTCGCTCTACCGCGAAGTGATCGCCGGAGCTCAAGCCCGCAACGAGGGCATGTGGAATCCAAACCTGTGCGGCGAGCTCGAGCAACCAGATGCCTCCGTTGATCTGCGTATCACTCGCGGTGCGATTGACAGTTCACCGACAGATGAGTGGGTCACGGTTCGCAACAACGGAGCCGCAGATGTTGACCTTTCCGGTTGGACCCTTCGAGATTCTGGCAACACGGGCTGGTTCACCTTCCCCGGTGGAAGCATCATCAACCCTGGTGACTTCCGTGTGGTTCACACCGGCTCCCGCCCCAGCACCGCGAACGATCCGCGCTCTCTCTACGCCAACGCGCGCATCCGCCTGTATCCAGACCCAGGGACGGGTAGGCCCAACACTCTGCTCGGTGACGGGGCCTACCTCATTGATCGTTACGGCAACTACCGGTTCTGGCGCGAATACCCGTGCACGATCGAGTGCGCCGCCGATCCACTCAACGGATCGATCATCATTGAAGACATTTCACTCGGCAAGAAACGTGGCAAAGCCCGCGCAGCAACTCAGTGGATGCGCCTGCTCAATCGCAGTGACATCACTCAATGTCTCGACGGCTACCGCATCGAAACAGGCAACACCCGTTACCGCTTTCCTTCCGGCACCTGCATCGCACCCGGTGGCACCTGGAGTCTGCGTGTGGGCAAGGGAAAGCCGTTGAGCAACACCGCGTTCCTTGGCAAGACCGTTCCGGTTCTATGGACCTCCGGGAGCATCGCGATCTATAGCGACATGGATCAGGTAATTGCGCGCCGTTCGTGGTAGTTCGAGTTGGGAGCGGCTCGCTCTTTTTTCCACTCGCTCCCTAGAGTTAACGACGTGAAAGCTACGGCAGTGAATGTACAAAAGTCCCTGCGCGCACTCGCAGATCCCGAACTTGCGCTCGGACAATCGGCGTTCTTCAAAACGGGACCCGGCGAATATGGAGAAGGCGATCTTTTCCTCGGGATGAGAGTGCCCCAGGTGCGTGCGATCGCCCTCCAGTACGCGGATCTTCCTGACGCAGCCATCCTCGAGCTTTTGCACTCACGCTTTCATGAGGATCGCTTCTGCGCCCTTGCGATCATGACCCGACGCTTTCGGTCCACCCGCGATTCGGCCACTCGTGAGCACCTGTGGTCGATGTACATGAAAGCCCTCGACGATGGCTGCGTCAATAACTGGGATCTCGTGGACTCAACTGCGCCCTACCTCGGTGAGTTTCTGATTGGCAGGCCCGACGCTGACGTCATCATGACGCACTTGGTGGATAGTGCGGATCTATGGCACCAGCGAGTGGGAGTAATGGTCACCTGGGTCTTCATCCGGCAGGGTGACTTCGATCCAACCTTCACTACCGCAGAGCGACTCCTGCGTCATCCCCATGATCTGATCCACAAGGCTTGCGGCTGGATGCTGCGCGAAGTGGGAAAGCGCGACGTCGAAGCACTTCGCAAATTTCTCAAGGAGCATGCGTCGGATATGCCCCGCACCATGTTGCGTTATGCCATTGAAAAGATGACTCCCGCTGAACGCGCTCGGTGGCTGTCTCATTAGGCCTACGAGCACTGCCGCAGTGCGGCTGGTACTCCAGTTCGTGACGCATCGAGCAAATCACTTGGCGTTGAAGGAGGAGGAATGGAGCGGAGAGAGAAGGGAAGACTGTTGGAAAAGGTGCTGCGAAATTGAGCACATCTGATGCATTTTCATTCACCGCAGAAATTTGGCTCTGGAAGGCCGATGCGGCCTGGCACTTCATCAGCCTTCCGACCTCCATCGCTGACGAGATCGCTGATGTAGTTGTCGGTCAAACCCGTGGGTTTGGCAGTGTCCGTGTCGAGGCGACGTCGGGAGATGTTCAATGGACCACCTCGATATTTCCTGACAAAAAGTCAGGCACCTACATCTTGCCGATCAAAAAAGATGTTCGACGTCAGCTTGAATGTGCCGCTGGCGATGACCTGACAGTGACACTTCGCGTGATTGGTGAGGCCGGGTAAGAACGATCAGCGAGGACCGTCCATCGATGAGCAAGCCCGACAAGATGCAAAACAGCGTTTACAGTTCGGCCTGAACATGCGACCTCTTCGGTGACTTTGCGGTTGCCGACACCAATGCACCCTTAATGCCACCGTAGCCGTGATTTCACAAGGGGCGTGGCGGTGACAATTCTGATATACCTTGCGCGACATGGGTGGAGAACCCTGACCAACCCCGATGGAATAGGAAAAGTGAAAAAATGACATCACGACCCTGGCAAATTGTTGGACTCGCAACTGTGTGCTTCATTCAGGCTTTTCACCTCCTAACGGGAGTTCTAGGCGACGTGTTCGCAATGTCGAATCACCAGAACGTGGAAGATCTTGCCGAACTTGGTCTCGGTGGCCAGGACGTCACCTCTGTATACGAGCATCTCGTCTTGTCTGAAGACATCTTTGGAATCATGGCGGTTCTTGTATTCATGGTGGGCTTCCTGCTCTATCGCGGCCAATACTTGGCCGGCGTGCGGCTATTTGGAACGATCTTCTTTGCCATCGGATTTATCGGGTACCTCTTTGCGGGTGGCTCCACTGACGATGGAACAGCAATGAGCACCCAAAGTGATCGGGTGATCACACTCGTTTTGATAGGGCTGCTGCTCGCGGGCTTCATCTCCTTGTTTTTCGGCAAGTCGGCCAAATGGGTCGCCGAGCACAAAGAGGGCTAGAAATCGAGGCAGCACCATCTCGCAGCACCATCTCGATCGTCATGCGTTGAACGAGCCCGGGAAATGCGAAGGCGAGTGAAACGAAAACGTCCCGGTCCCCATCATTGTGGGGGCCGGGACTCTGTTGTGTGTGGGAATTTCTCCCGCATGTGGTGCGCCCGGCACGATTCGAACGTGCAACCTCTTGATCCGTAGTCTCTTTTGCTTTCTGCCAGGAGGTCACAGGACCCTCCTTTTATTGCATGGTGAGCGGAATTCAAGAGTCAGGACTGTCATGAGACCCTGCATGATTTCAAGTGTGTTGTGACACTTTCTGTGACACTCAGATGCAGCAGGCCCCACCGACCACCGGCATCGTTTGTTGAGTGCTAGGAGGTTGAGTCAGAAGCCATCGGTTGGCTCCCCTCAGACCTGGGTCGAAGACTCTCTGAGATAGCGGGAGGGCAAAAAGTGTCAGAGACTTATGGCGAGAAGCCACAAGAGAACGCAGAGCCAGCAGCCGTGGAGGCTCCAGAAGCCTCTGGCTGATCTTGCGGCCCGTGATTCCAATGAGGGTGACACCCGGCTACTCGTTACCGACCTGCCGGGTAACGATGAGCCCGTCGAATAGTAGCTGTACCTCATAGTCTGATTCATCGATTTAGTCAGCGCTAGCGCTATG
Organism: uncultured Actinomycetes bacterium; assembly: GCA_903918595.1. Lineage (GTDB taxonomy): Bacteria > Actinomycetota > Actinomycetes > S36-B12 > S36-B12 > CAIXFB01. The sequence continues at coordinate 2,865 of CAIXFB010000313.1, read as the reverse complement.
TGTCGGTTTCGTCTGTAGGTGGGCTTTCCTGGGCGACCTCGGCAAGCGCAGATAAGAAAAATTAGGGAAAAAAATCCACATTTACCAGCTATGGATGAGCAAAGAGATTCAATACTCCCCGCTTCCCCTATAAACTATCGCCAGTGAAGTTCCATGGTGAGACTGGAGGTAGCGAATGTTTGCACTCGTCGTGCTTGCTTTTCTTGTAACCTTCGGCTTGATCTGGACCGGTAGACGCAAGCCAGCAATCGCGCTGGCAATCGTTTTGCAATTTGCCTGTGTTGGCCTCTACCTCTCCCACTCCTACCAAGTGAACTGGCCATGGTGAGCTGGCCATGGTGAACGAACCTTCAAAGCCCACTTCGGAATCGGTCACAGTTGATGAAATTCCGAGCCGAAAATTTACTGCACTCTTTCGCGACAGCGAGAGTTTCCAAATGCTCTCCGACACTCGTGCAATAGAACTTGCCCGGGGGTTGAACTACGTAGGACTGGTTGTACCACTATTGGTGGTGTTGGCGGCCATCGTCACACAGGTAGTGACTGGCGAGCTTCCATGCTCGCATTGCAATCTAGAGCGATTGGCCTACTTCACGATCGCCCTCGGGCCGGCACTTAACCTCAGGTTCGGAATTCGGCCCAGCCACTACGGAATCAGTCTCGCGGGCGCCATGTTCCTCGGGACCGTTTCGATAGACATGATGGTTCGCATCGCTGAACAAGTCGGTCCGGCCGGGTATGGACCTGTTGTTTTGGGACTTCACGTCAATAGCTGGTCATTGATTATTTCCATTATCGCGGGGATTGGCGTGGTGTTGATGCTTTTGTGGGAACGACAATTTGATTTGGCTCGCCCCCACCAGACGATTCTTGGACGGCCTACCGGCTTGCTTCTCTTAATCGCTTTGATCTTTGTCATGGCAGTCGTTGTGTTGGCTCTAATTTCAGCAATTTTCGAGTGCGGACCTGGTATTTGCCCTGACGTTGCGCCAAAAACCTATCCTTATTGGCCCTTCTAGCGGGAAGACGGTCGGCCGATCTGAGCGCCGATCGATGGCAACCCGGGACAAGGGTTAACGATGTCCCGGAACTCGAGAAAAGTGCGCCCGGCACGATTCGAACGTGCAACCTCTTGATCCGTAGTCAAGTGCTCTATCCGTTGAGCTACGGGCGCGTACCTGTTTGGGAGATTCTCCCGTCGAGGCAACGCCAGAGTCTATCCAGAGGGCTTCGGGTAGCGCTCACGCCTACCCTCAGGCACACTCTTTTCATGACAACAGACGCACATGAGGTGGATCGTGGTCGCCGCGCTTTTCTTGTGGGAGTGTGCGGCCTTGCCGCGGTAGGCATGGGCTCGGCCCTGCTTGCTGACGACGCATCAGCCGCGACCGGGATCGTCCGCAAGAAGAACGGTCAGGTCGAGGTCAGCGTCAAGAAGGTGCCCGGGCTTGGGCAGGTGGGCTCCTCCGTGCTCCTGGGCAACGTCAAGGGCGTACCCACTGCCGTGATTCGGACCGGCCCCAACACCTACTCAGCCTTGAACTTGAAGTGCACCCACCAGGGCGTGACGGTGGAGCGCACCGGCGATGCCTGGAATTGTCCAGCCCACGGTTCCCAGTTCGCATTCGCCGGTGGCCTCGAGCGTGGTCCGGCCAAGTCGCCGCTAGCGTCGGTGCGCTCCACATTTAATGCGCGTAAGGGCGTTCTGACCGTCGGCTGATGTTGGCGGCTCCGAGTTGGAGGTTGAAACACCGACTGGGAAGAGAAAGGTGCCCGAAACACGAAACCCCGGCATGAGGCCGGGGTCGTGGCGGAGGCGGAGGGATTTGAACCCTCGATGGGGATGAACCCAAACCGCATTAGCAGTGCGGCGCCATAGACCGGACTAGGCGACGCCTCCACGTTGCCCAGGGGGATTCGATGATCACCCCTGCGCAACTGGGAAAGGCTATCGGGCACACTTGGGCACCGTGACAACCACGTTGGCCATCGACTGCGGAGGCGGAGGCATCAAGGGCTCCGTTCTCGATGAAGCCGGCACCATGCGCGCTCAGCCGATCCGAGTCCCGACCCCCTACCCGCTGTCCACGTCGTTATTCGTCTCAACGCTTGTCGATCTCGCCGGACAGCTGCCCAAGGCCAATCGCGCAACGGTGGGACTGCCGGGAATGATTCGGCACGGTGTGGTGGTGACCACTCCGCACTACATCACCAAATCTGGGCCGCGCACCCGCGTGCTGCCCGAGTTGGTCACGGACTGGGAAGGTTTCGACGCGAAGTCTGCGCTCGAGACCGGTCTCGGCGTTCCCACGTTGGTGCTCAACGATGCAGAGGTACACGGTGCTGGCGTCATCGCCGGTCAAGGCCTCGAAGTTGTGATGACCCTCGGCACCGGATTGGGGAACGCAATTTTCGACGGCGGCAGACTCGCACCGCATCTTGAACTGTCACAGGCACCCGTGCGCTGGGGACTGTCGTATGACACATACATCGGAGAGCACGAGCGCAGGCGTCTTGGCGATGCACTGTGGTCGCGTCGCGTTGCGCGCATGGTCGAAGGCCTGCGCCCGGTGTTCATGTGGGATCGGTTGTACGTCGGCGGAGGAAACTCACGCCACATCACACCAACAGTTTTGGCTCGCATGGGTGATGACGTCGTCATTGTTCCTAATGCTGCAGCGCTGGTAGGCGGAGCTCGCGCGTGGCTACTTCAAACGGACTGAGTGGCACACCGGATCTCGCGCGCAGCCGAATCATCGGCGTGGCGATGTACCTCGTCGCAGCTTTCCTGTTCGCTTTCAATGGGGTTCTGGCAAAGACCGCTATCGAGGCCGGTCTCAGCCCTCTCAATCTGACCCAGTTGCG
>CAIXFB010000312.1 GCA_903918595.1 uncultured Actinomycetes bacterium | reverse complement strand
GGCACCACGGTCTCAACTGACAATCCTGAGGTAGTGGAGTTGACCCAGGCCAAGGAAGAGGGCGGCGCACTTTTCAACCCAGGTGGCAAGGCGCTTGCCCCGGGAACGGCCGTCATCACGCTCACCATGCCAGACATGACAGAGTCAACGATCACTCTTACTGTCACTGAGTAGTTCCTTTCATGACGAATACGGCCAATGCCGCGCGGGTGGCGCTTGCTACCTGCGCGGCATTTGCTGATCTTGATGTGGATGATCGACTGCTTCTTGAGCCCTTGCGTGCGCTCGGAATCGAACCGGTCCCGGCGGTATGGGACAACGCAGGTGTCGATTGGGCTTCCTTTGACGCGGTAGTGATTCGTTCCACGTGGGATTACGCAGAGCGCCGCGACGAGTTTCTTCATTGGGTTGAAGAAACATCGCGAGTTACCCGAGTGCTTAATCCGATTTCCGTGGTGGCCTGGAGTTCGGACAAGCACTACCTCAATGATCTGAGTGTTGCTGGGGTGCCGGTTGTGTCAACACACTTTGTTGAACCGGGAGATGAGCACTGGAATTTCCCAACCGGCTTTGCGGAGTTCGTTGTTAAGCCCGCAATCTCAGCCGGCTCACGCGACACCATGCGCTACTCGCACGCATCTCACAGCGCTGCCAATGCGCACGTGCGCAGACTGCTCGACGCGCAGCGCTCGGTGATGATTCAGCCGTATTTGCCCAGTGTTGACACGGTTGCTGAAACTGCCTTGCTGTTCTTTGACGGTGAGTACTCCCACGCCATCCGGAAGGGGCCACTGCTGCAGGTCGATGTGGAGGGGGAGAAAGTCGAAGGTCTTTTTATCCAGGAGCAAATCGATCCGCGCGAACCAACCCCAGCCCAACGCGAAGTCGCTCAAGCGGCCATGGCAGTGGTGCCCCGCGGGCCCGAGCAGTTGCTGTACGCCCGTATTGACCTGATCGATGACACTCATGGCAATCCAGTTGTGCTCGAACTCGAACTCGTTGAGCCATCGGTGTTCTTGGTGACGGACCCAAGTGCTGCAACCCGGTTTGCCGAGGCCATCGCCCGGAACCTTTGATTCCGTAGTGCACCTTGTGAAGAGCCGACGTAGCCTTTTCACACTTGGCTGCTGAGGTGACTGCGGAGGAGTGGGCATGTTCGATGGCTATCTCGTGCTGCTCCCGATTCAAGGTGCAATCGTTGCCGCGGTTTTCATGATTATCGGAATCACGAAAGTGGTTCGTGGAGCGTCGGGCACAGACGCAATCAAGTGGAACGCCATCACGCGGAATGCTTGCGCGCTCTCACATAATCACTGATGACGTAATCCCCGAGACGATCCGTAGATGGGGCAAGGACCTTGCCGCCGTTGCGTCGAGCCATCTCATCAAGAAAACGAGCCAAGCGCGGCTCGTCACCTAGCCGAAACCAGGAGATAACAACTCTCCGCCGAGTCATGGCATCGACCTGCGCCACAGTTTCCATGATTGTTTCTTGACTCGGCGGCCAATCGAACCACCAACCGCCATCTCCCGAAAGGTGCGCGGTTGGTTCACCGTCGGTCACGACCATCACGATCCGTTGCGATCCAGGGTGCCGATCGAGGAAACGGCCGGCAAGCATCAGCGCGTGCTGCAGGTTCGTGCCTGGGATCTCACTCGCTTCTAAGTCTGGAATCTCCATCGGGTCAACGACCCGGGCCAGGTTCGCAAATCCGATCACCTGCAATGCATCGAGTGGGTAACTTGTGGCGGTTAATGCATGCAGAGCAAGAGCCATTGTCTTGGCAG
>CAIXFB010000311.1 GCA_903918595.1 uncultured Actinomycetes bacterium | reverse complement strand
GCTGGCCGACACGGAAACAAGGGTGTTATTGCCCGGATCCTCCCCGTTGAAGACATGCCCTTCCTCGAAGACGGCACCCCCGTCGACGTGGTGCTCAACCCGCTCGGCGTTCCTGGCCGGATGAACATTGGTCAGATCCTCGAGACGCACCTCGGTTGGGCAGCATCTGCTGGCTGGGAAGTTCCTGAGTCTGATGAGCGCATCGGTGGCATGTCCAAAGACGTGCGCAGCGTCCCGCCGGGCACCAAGGTGGCAACACCAGTGTTCGACGGTGCGCGCGAGGGCGAGCTGGCGGCGGTCATGGCCTCCACCCGTCCCACCAAGGACGGCATCCACCTGGTTGGTTCAGATGGCAAGGCGGAGCTCTTCGATGGTCGCACCGGCGAGCCCATCCCGGGTCGCATCTCGGTGGGCTACATGTACGTCCTCAAGCTGCACCACTTGGTCGACGACAAGATTCACGCTCGGTCGACCGGCCCCTACTCGATGATCACGCAGCAGCCACTGGGCGGCAAGGCTCAGTTCGGCGGACAGCGTTTCGGCGAGATGGAGGTGTGGGCGCTCGAGGCATACGGCGCTGCGTACGCACTTCAGGAGCTGCTCACCATCAAGTCCGACGACGTTCTTGGCCGCGTGAAGGTATACGAGGCCATTGTCAAGGGCGAGAACATCCCGGAGCCGGGTATCCCTGAATCCTTCAAGGTGCTCGTCAAGGAAATGCAGTCGCTCTGCCTGAACGTTGAGGTGCTTTCCAGCGACGGTGTCTCCATCGAGATGAAAGACAGCGATGAAGATGTCTTCCGCGCAGCCGAGGAACTCGGCATCGATCTTTCCCGGCGCGAGCCGAGCAGTGTCGACGAGCTCTAGCAACCGCTAGAGCCCCACAGCAATCCGACGACCCGACGAACGAAGGACACCACCGTGTTAGACGTCAACTTCTTCGACGAGCTGCGCATTGGCCTTGCCACCGCAGACGACATCCGCACCTGGTCATATGGCGAGGTGAAGAAGCCAGAGACCATTAACTACCGCACGCTCAAGCCTGAGAAGGACGGCCTGTTCTGCGAGAAGATCTTCGGACCGACTCGTGACTGGGAGTGCTACTGCGGCAAGTACAAGCGTGTGCGCTTCAAGGGCATCATCTGCGAGCGCTGTGGTGTTGAGGTAACGCGCGCCAAGGTTCGCCGTGAGCGCATGGGTCACATCGAGTTGGCCGCGCCCGTCACGCACATCTGGTACTTCAAGGGTGTGCCCAGCCGGTTGGGTTACCTCCTCGACCTTGCGCCTAAGGATCTTGAGAAGGTCATCTACTTCGCCGCCTACATGATCACCTGGGTTGACGTCGAGGGCCGCCACGAAGCTCTGCCCACGCTGGAAAACCAGCTCGGTGCGGAGAAGAAGAAGATTGCCTCTCGTCGCGATGCAGACATCGAATCCCGTCAGCAGAAGCTCGAAGCAGATCTGGCCGAGCTTGAAGCAGAGGGTGCAAAGGCCGACGTTCGCCGCAAGGTGCGCGAGTCTGGTGAGCGCGAGATGGCAACACTGCGCAAGAAGGCCGATCAGGAGATTGAGCGCCTCGATCGCGTGTTTGATCGTTTCCGTACCTTGAAGGTGCAAGACCTTGAGGGCGACGAAATGCTCTTCCGCGAGATGCGCGATCGTTACGGCCGCTGGTTCGACGGTGGCATGGGCGCTCAGGCAATCCAGAAGCGTCTGGAGACTTTCGACCTCGAAGCCGAGTCGGTGCTTTTGCGCGAGATCGTTGAGACCGGCAAGGGCCAGAAGAAGACCCGCGCACTCAAGCGTCTGAAGGTTGTCACTGCGTTCTTGCAGACGAGCAACTCTCCCCTTGGCATGGTCCTCGACGCTGTCCCGGTCATCCCACCGGATCTTCGCCCGATGGTTCAGCTTGATGGTGGCCGGTTTGCTACCTCGGACCTGAACGATCTCTACCGTCGCGTGATCAACCGCAACAACCGGTTGAAGCGTCTGCTCGATCTCGGTGCTCCGGAGATCATCGTCAACAACGAAAAGCGCATGCTGCAAGAAGCTGTCGATGCACTCTTCGACAACGGTCGTCGTGGTCGTCCGGTAACGGGCCCAGGCAACCGTGCGCTCAAGTCGCTCTCCGACATGCTCAAGGGCAAGCAGGGTCGCTTCCGTCAGAACCTGCTCGGCAAGCGCGTCGACTACTCCGGCCGTTCGGTCATCGTTGTCGGCCCGCAGCTGAAGCTGCATCAGTGTGGTCTGCCTAAGCAGATGGCGCTGGAGCTGTTCAAGCCGTTCGTCATGAAGCGCCTGGTGGATCTCAACCATGCACAGAACATCAAGAGCGCCAAGCGCATGGTGGAGCGTTCGCGCCCCGTCGTGTGGGATGTTCTCGAAGAGGTCATTGCAGAGCATCCGGTGCTGCTGAACCGCGCACCCACTCTGCACCGTCTCGGTATTCAGGCCTTCGAACCACAACTCATTGAAGGCAAGGCCATTCAGATTCACCCGCTGGTCTGCACCGCGTTCAACGCAGACTTCGACGGTGACCAGATGGCAGTCCACTTGCCGCTGTCTGCTGAGGCGCAGGCCGAGGCACGCATCCTGATGCTGTCGAGCAACAACATTTTGTCGCCAGCTAACGGTCGCCCGATCACCACACCGACTCAGGACATGGTGCTTGGCATCTACTTCCTGACCTCGATGTCTGAGTCGACCGCCGATCTCAAGGATGCCGAGGTCGCGTCGTTCTCGTCGATCCCCGAGGCTTTGATGGCGCACGATGCCGGCCTGTTGTCTGTCCAAGACAAGATTCGGATTCGTCTCGTTGGCATGACTCCGCCTGCTGATTTTGTTGCACCTGAGGGCTGGGTCGAGGGTGACCCGTTCACCATCGTCACAACGTTGGGTCGCGCGCTGTTCAACGAGGCACTACCTGCCGACTTCACGTACGTGAATGAGAAGGTCGACAAGAAGGTCCTCGGTATCACCGTGAATCGTCTTGCTGAGTTGTATGTGAAGATCGACGTTGCTGAAACCCTTGATGGGCTTAAGTCACTCGGCTTCCACTGGGCTAGCCGTTCCGGTGTCACGATCTCCTTCTCTGACGTTGTTGCTCCCGCCGCAAAGGCAGAGCTGCTCGCGAACGCAGAAGAGAAGGCCGCGAAGGTCCAGCAGCAGTACGAGCGTGGCCTGATCACTGACTCGGAGCGTCGTCAAGAACTCATTGAGATCTGGACCCGCGCAACCGATGAAGTTGCCCGTGCGATGCAAGACAACTTCCCGTTGACCAACCCGGTCCACATGATGGTTGACTCCGGCGCTCGCGGTAACTACATGCAGGTTCGTCAGATCGCAGGTATGCGCGGTCTGGTCGCCAACCCAAAGGGCGAGATCATCCCGCGCCCGATCAAGTCCAACTTCCGCGAAGGCCTGTCTGTGCTCGAGTACTTCATCTCGACGCACGGTGCGCGTAAGGGTCTTGCTGACACCGCGTTGCGTACGGCTGACTCGGGTTACTTGACCCGTCGTCTTGTCGACGTTTCCCAAGATGTCATCGTGCGCGAGGTTGACTGCGGGACCGACCGCGGTTCAGAGATGCTGATCGCTGAATCGGTAGATGGCGTTCTGCGTCCGCTCGAAAACCTCGACACCGCTCTCGCATCACGGGTTATTGCCCGCGATGTTGAGGTCGACGGCAAGGTAGTTGCAACTGCTGGCGAAGAACTCACCGTGCCGCGCATGGAAGAGATGATCGCTGCGGGTGCTGACAGGGTGCGCGTGCGCACTGTTCTCACGTGTGAGAGCAATGTCGGAACGTGCGCCATGTGCTACGGCCGTTCGATGGCCACAGGCAAGTTGGTCGACGTTGGTGAAGCAGTCGGCATCATCGCTGCTCAGTCGATCGGTGAGCCCGGAACCCAGCTCACGATGCGTACCTTCCACACCGGTGGTGTTGCTGGTGAGGACATCACACATGGTCTGCCCCGCGTTGTGGAACTCTTCGAGGCTCGCACTCCCAAGGGTGTGGCTCCGATCAGCGAGGTCACCGGTCGCATTCGCATCGAAGATGCAGAGCGCACCCGCAAGATCATCATCGTCCCTGACGATGGATCTGAAGAGATCGCGCACCAGGTGTCAAAGCGTGCACGTCTGCTCGTTGAAGACGGACAGAACGTTGCCGTTGGCCAGCAGTTGATGGTGGGCGCCGTTGATCCCAAGCAGGTGCTTCGTGTGCTCGGTCAGCGTTCGGTGCAGTTGCACCTCGTTGATCAGGTGCAAGAGGTGTACCGCTCGCAGGGTGTGTCCATCCACGACAAGCACATCGAAGTGATCGTGCGCCAGATGCTCAAGCGCGTGACCATCATCGAGTCGGGGGATTCACCCTTCCTCGCTGGCGAACTCGTCGAGCGCGGACTCTTCGAGTCGGAGAACCGTCGCGTTGTTGCTGAAGGTGGCACGCCGGCTTCGGGTCGTCCCGAGCTGATGGGCATCACCAAGGCCTCGCTGGCAACAGAGTCGTGGCTCTCGGCGGCCTCCTTCCAGGAGACCACCCGAGTTCTCACCGATGCCGCAATCCATGCCAAGAGCGATCCGTTGCTCGGACTCAAGGAGAACGTCATCCTGGGCAAGCTCATTCCCGCCGGAACGGGCATGCCGATCTACCGCAACGTCAAGGTCGATCCGACCGAAGAAGCCAAGGCTGCGATGTATGCATCCTTCGCCGGTTACGACGACATGGACTACACCGCATTCGGTTCATCGACAGCGGCCCCTGTGCCGCTCGAAGAGTTCGAGTACCGCGGTTACTAGAAAGAAATAATGCAATGAGCATGATGTGGGGGCGGTCATTGACCGCCCCCACATTTTTATCTCTATCGAGACGTAAGGTGATCCCATGAGCGATCAGAATCCACAACAGCCCGCTGGCGAAGAGCCCACCACTGCTGCCGCACCCGTTGGTGCTGACGCGCCTGTTCAGCCGCAGGAGAGCATGTGGCAGACAGCTGGTGTCCCGCAGGTGGCCGGTCAGCAGCAGTTTGTGACGGCCCCGCAGACTTCCAGCAACGCAATTGTGGCCCTCGTGCTCGCAATTACCTCCTGGGTCGTCTGCCCGATCATTTTCGCGATTGTGGCGTTGGTGTTCGCCAACATGGGCTCAAAGGAGATCAAGGCTTCCGGGGGCCGGGTGACCGGCGAGGGGCTCGTGACGGGGGCGAAAGTGGTCGCCTGGATCAATATTGGGCTCTGGGCCGCCCTTATTCTGGTCGGAATTTTCGCTTTTGCCATCATCGCAATAGCCGGGGGAATGTCGAGCGTAGGAGGCAACTGACCCCCGCTTTGACTCTGCGCAAGGCTTAGGGGTAACGTTCCTCCTCGTGCCCGGGCAACTGGGCACCGCAAGTGTGCGGCTTCCCCCGAAGGTGCGCATGAGGTGTGCACCCCGCACCGGAGATCCAACCACGAATGTACGGCCCGAGCACATCGGGAAGGGCGCGACACGCCCGACCGCGTGGGTCGGAGATCTGGTCACAAATGAACAGCCGAAAATGACTTTTCAGTACTACGAGTCAGCAACTAGATCCAGGAAGCAGGAGAGGCGCGACGTGCCAACAATCCAGCAGCTAGTCCGCAAGGGCCGGCAGGACAAAGTGTCCAAGACCAAGGCTCCGGCGCTCAAGGGCAGCCCCCAGCGCCGTGGAGTCTGCACGCGTGTGTACACCACCACCCCCAAGAAGCCGAACTCTGCGCTCCGCAAGGTGGCCCGCGTCCGTCTTACCTCCCAGATCGAGATCACCGCGTACATCCCCGGTGTCGGCCACAACCTCCAAGAGCATTCGATCGTCCTCGTCCGCGGCGGTCGCGTCCGTGACCTCCCCGGCGTCCGCTACAAGGTCATCCGCGGTGCCCTCGATACCCAGGGCGTCAAGAACCGCAAGCAGGCACGTTCTCGTTACGGCGCGAAGAAGGAGAAGGCCTAATGCCACGCAAGGGCCCAGCTGCCAAGCGACCGATCGTTATCGACCCGGTCTACCAAGCCACGCTCGTCACCCAGTTGATCAACAAGGTCCTGCTTGACGGCAAGCGCTCAACCGCTGAGGGAATCGTCTACGGGGCGCTCGAAGGTTGCCGTGCCAAGACTGGTACCGACCCGGTACAGACGCTCAAGCGCGCACTCGACAACATCAAGCCCACCCTTGAGGTGCGTTCACGCCGCGTCGGTGGCGCCACCTACCAGGTGCCGGTTGAAGTCAAGGCTGGCCGTAGTACGACCCTCGCACTTCGCTGGCTGATCGGCTACTCGCGTCAGCGTCGTGAGAAGACCATGACTGAGCGCCTCATGAACGAGATCCTCGACGCTTCCAACGGCCTCGGTGCCGCAGTGAAGAAGCGCGAAGACACGCACAAGATGGCCGAGTCGAACAAGGCCTTCGCGCACTACCGCTGGTAACAGCACCACAGCAAGCCCGAGCCCCACAGCCACCAACTAGCACCGCTGAACAGCAACGGAGAGAACAGTGTCGATAGGAACCGCCCTCGACCTCGCCAAGGTCCGCAACATCGGGATCATGGCGCATATCGACGCGGGCAAAACCACGACCACTGAGCGCATCCTTTTCTACACAGGTATCAGCTACAAGATTGGTGAGGTTCACGAGGGCGCTGCCGTCATGGACTGGATGGAGCAGGAGCAAGAGCGCGGCATCACGATCACATCGGCTGCCACGACCTGCATGTGGAAAGACCACACCATCAACATCATCGATACCCCCGGCCACGTCGACTTCACCGTCGAGGTAGAGCGCTCACTTCGCGTACTCGATGGCGCTGTCACGGTGTTCGACGGAGTTGCCGGCGTTGAGCCGCAGTCCGAGACAGTGTGGCGTCAGGCTGACAAGTACAGCGTCCCCCGGATCTGCTTCGTCAACAAGCTCGACCGCACCGGCGCGGATTTCTACCGCTGCGTCGACATGATCGTCTCCCGTCTCGGTGCCACCCCGCTCGTGCTGCAGCTTCCGATTGGCAGCGAGGGCGACTTCCTCGGCGTCGTTGATCTCGTGACCATGCGCGCTCTCACCTGGCGTGGCGAAACCCAAAAGGGCGACGACTACACCATTGAAGACATTCCCGCCGATCTCGTCGACAAGGCCGCCGAGTACCGCGAGAAGTTGCTCGAAACCCTTTCCGAGGCCGACGACGCCATCATGGAGAAGTTCCTTGAAGGTGGCGAGTTCACGGTTGAAGAGATTCAGGCTGCGATTCGTCGCGCGACTCTCGCCTACAAGTTGACCCCGATCCTGACCGGTTCGGCGTTTAAGAACAAGGGCGTTCAGCCCATGCTCGACGCGGTCGTTGCGTACCTGCCTTCACCCCTTGACATCAGCGGCATCGAAGGCCACAAGCCTGGCAAGGAAGAGGAAATCCTCATCCGTCAGCCCAGTGATTCCGAGCCCTTCGCCGCACTTGCTTTCAAGATCATGACCGACCCGCACCTGGGCAAGCTCACCTATGTGCGCGTGTACTCAGGGCGTCTGCAGACCGGCACTGCGGTGCTGAACAGTGTCAAGGATCGCAAAGAGCGCATCGGCAAGATCTACCGAATGCACGCCAACAAGCGCGAAGAAATCGAGTCGGTAGGCGCTGGCGACATCGTTGCTGTGATGGGCCTCAAGGACACCACCACTGGTGAGACCTTGTGCGATCCGAGCAACCCGGTCGTGCTCGAGTCCATGACTTTCCCCGCCCCCGTTATCTCGGTGGCAATCGAGCCCAAGACGAAGAGTGACCAGGAGCGTCTGGGCACTGCTATCCAGCGTCTCGCCGAAGAGGACCCCACCTTCCAGGTGCGCTCTGACGAAGAGACCGGCCAGACCATCATCTCCGGCATGGGCGAGCTGCACCTTGAGGTGCTCGTCGACCGTATGCGCCGCGAGTTCCGCGTCGAGGCCAACGTTGGTAAGCCCCAGGTCGCCTACCGCGAGACCATCACCAAGAAGGTCGAGAAGGTCGATTACACGCACAAGAAGCAGACTGGTGGCTCTGGCCAGTTCGCCAAGGTGCAGATCGACATCGGCCCGACCACTGCAGAAGGTGGCGGCTACGTCTTTGAGAACAAGGTCACGGGCGGTCGCATCCCCCGTGAATACATCCCCTCGGTGGATGCTGGTGCTCAAGAGGCCATGGAGAACGGCGTACTCGCCGGCTACCCCATGGTGGACATCACAGTGACGCTGCAAGACGGCGCGTACCACGATGTCGACTCTTCCGAGCTCGCATTCAAGATCGCCGGATCGATGGCCTTCAAAGAAGGCGCACGTAAGGCGAACCCAGTCCTGCTCGAGCCAATGATGGCCGTTGAAGTCACCACACCGGAAGACTTCATGGGCGATGTCATTGGCGACCTCAACTCTCGCCGTGGACAAGTCCAGGCGATGGACGAGCGAGCAGGGGCCCGAGTGGTCACGGCGCTGGTTCCGCTCTCGGAGATGTTTGGCTACGTAGGAGATCTACGCAGCCGCACTCAGGGACGTGCCAGTTACAGCATGCAATTTGACTCCTATGCGCAGGTTCCCTCGAACGTGGCATTGGAGATCATCGCTAAGGCTCGCGGCGAATAGTCGCGGATCAGTAGAAACCAACCTCATCAGATAAACGCCCCGATCCGCGACAACGCTGGACGGCAGAACGACAAGGGAGAACTCAGGTGGCCAAGGCCAAGTTTGAGCGCACCAAGCCGCACGTCAACATCGGCACGATTGGTCACATTGACCATGGAAAGACGACGTTGACCGCTGCCATCACCAAGGTGCTGCATGACAAGTACCCGGACGTGAACCCGTTCACGCCCTTCGATGAAATCGACAAGGCTCCTGAGGAGCGTCAGCGCGGTATCACCATTTCGATCGCGCACGTCGAGTACCAGACAGAGGCGCGTCACTACGCACACGTCGACTGCCCTGGTCACGCTGACTACATCAAGAACATGATCACCGGCGCAGCCCAGATGGACGGTGCGATTCTCGTCGTCGCCGCCACCGACGGCCCAATGCCGCAGACCAAGGAGCACGTGCTCCTCGCTCGTCAGGTCGGCGTGCCCGCCATCGTCGTTGCACTCAACAAGTGCGACATGGTTGACGATGAAGAGCTCATCGAACTGGTCGAGATGGAGGTTCGCGAGCTGCTCTCCGCTTACGAATTCCCGGGCGACGACATTCCTGTTGTTCGCGTAGCTGCCTTCCCGGCACTGCAGGGTGACGCCAAGTGGGGCGAGTCGATCATCGAGCTCATGGACGCTGTGGACTCGTACATCGTCACCCCCGAGCGCGAGGTCGACAAGCCCTTCCTCATGCCCATCGAGGATGTCTTCACGATCACCGGCCGTGGCACCGTTGTCACCGGTCGTATCGAGCGTGGCATCGTCAAGGTCAACGAGGAAATCGAAATCGTCGGCATCCGCCCCGGCCCGCCCACCAAGACCACCGTCACCGGTGTTGAGATGTTCCGCAAGTTGCTCGACGAAGGCCAGGCAGGCGAGAACGTCGGCGTGCTTCTTCGTGGCACCAAGCGCGAAGACGTCGAGCGCGGCCAGGTCTGCTGCAAGCCGGGTTCGATCACTCCGCACACGGAGTTCGAGGCTGCGGTCTACATCCTTTCCAAGGATGAAGGCGGCCGTCACACCCCGTTCTTCGACAACTACCGTCCGCAGTTCTACTTCCGGACCACCGACGTCACCGGCGTTGTGCACCTGCCCGAGGGCAAGGACATGGTCATGCCTGGCGACAACACCGACATGAAGGTGGAGCTCATTCAGTCCATCGCCATGGAGGAAGGCCTGCGCTTCGCGATCCGCGAGGGTGGCCGCACAGTCGGCGCCGGTCGCGTCACGAAGATCCTGGCCTGATCTGCATCACCACCTCAGTACCTCGTGGCGGGCAGTGCGACCCATTGCCCGCCACGAAACTGAAGTACCACCAGCTTCATAACTGCACGTAACCAGCGGCACTACACGAGTAAGGACACCAAGCCATCATGGCGGGACAAAAGATCCGCATCCGGCTCAAGGCCTATGACCACGAGGTCATCGATTCCTCGGCGAAGAAAATCGTCGAGACGGTGACGCGTACTGGTGCATCGGTTGCAGGCCCGGTGCCGCTACCAACTGAGAAGAACGTTTTTTGTGTCATTCGTTCCCCTCACAAGTACAAGGACAGCCGCGAGCACTTCGAGATGCGCACACATAAGCGCCTCATCGACATCCTTGACCCCACGCCGAAGACAGTCGACTCGCTGATGCGTCTCGACCTTCCGGCTGGCGTCGACATCGAGATCAAGCTGTAAGGACGATTGAGCCATGGGTAGGAACATGAAGGGCGTACTGGGCGAGAAGCTCGGTATGACTCAGGTCTGGGATGAGAACAACAAGGTCATCCCCGTCACCGTTGTGAAGGCTGGTCCCTGTGTAGTTACACAGGTTCGCACCCCTGACACAGACGGTTACTCGGGTGTGCAGATCGCCTACGGCGCTATCGACCCCCGCAAGGTCAACAAGCCGGCCACTGGTCACTTCGCCAAGGCAGGTGTGACCCCGCGTCGCCACCTCATCGAGTTGCGTACCGAGGATGCTTCGGAGTACACGTTGGGCCAAGAGATCGGCCCGGACGTGTTCGAGGCTGGTCAGCGCGTCGACGTGGTCGGCACCACCAAGGGCAAAGGCTTCGCTGGCGTTATGAAGCGCCACGGATTCCACGGCCTGCGCGCCTCGCACGGTGTGCAGCGCAAGCACCGTTCACCGGGCTCCATCGGTGGCTGCTCGACCCCCGGTCGCGTGTTCAAGGGCATGAAAATGGCCGGACGCATGGGTGGGGATCGCCAGACCACGATGAACCTGGTCGTCCAGGGCGTCGACACCGAGCGTGGCCTCATCCTGATCAAGGGTGCGGTGCCCGGTCCCAAGGGTGGGCTCGTCCTCATCCACACCGCCGCGAAGGAGGGTTTGGCATGAGTTCAGTAGACGTACGCACCCCCGCCGGCAAGGCTTCGGGTTCGGTAGAACTCCCCGCCGAGATCTTCGAGGTTCAGGTCAACATTCCGTTGATCCACCAGGTTGTCGTGGCCCAGCTCGCAGCTGCGCGTCAGGGTACCCACAAGGTGAAGAACCGCGCTGAGGTCAGTGGCGGCGGACGCAAGCCGTACAAGCAGAAGGGAACCGGTCGCGCCCGTCAGGGTTCGATTCGCGCCCCGCAGTACGCAGGTGGCGGCGTTGTGCACGGACCCACCCCTCGCGACTACTCCCAGCGCACCCCCAAGAAGATGAAGGCCGCTGCTCTTCGTGGCGCTTTGTCCGACCGGGCCCGCGAGAGCCGCATTCACGTTGTCACCGAGATCGTGACAGGGGAGAAGCCGTCTACCAAGGCAGCCATCGCCACCCTTGACGCACTCGAGTTAGAGGGCAACGTATTGGTCGTCATCGCTCGTGATGAGACGTCGTCGTGGCTGAGCCTGCGCAACGTCCCTGAAGTTGCGATCGTTGCTCCCGATCAGATCAACACCTACGACGTATTGATCAGCGATCAGGTCCTGTTCACAAGCGCAGCGCTCGACGTTTTCCTTGCAGGTCCTAAGACCGGCAAGAGCGTCAAGGCTGTTGCAACCGAGTCGGAGGTGTCCGCATGAAGATCGCCGATCCCCGCGACATCCTGATCGCACCAGTGATTTCCGAGAAGAGCTACGGCCTTCTGGATCAGAACAAGTACACGTTCATCGTTTCGCCCGACGCCAACAAGACCCAGATCAAGATCGCGGTCGAGCAGGTATTCGGTGTGAAGGTGCTGAGCGTGAACACCAACAATCGCGAGGGCAAGCGCATACGCACCCGCTTCGGCTATGGGCGTCGCGTTGGAACCAAGCGTGCGATCGTGTCGGTGGCAACCGGCGACCGCATCGACATCTTCGGCGGACCGGTCTCCTGACCGGGTCACAGATAGACGAGACGAGAGACTGACATGGGAATCCGCAAGTACAAGCCGACTACGCCGGGCCGTCGTGGCTCTAGCGTTGCCGACTTCGTGGAGATCACGCGTTCGACCCCCGAGAAGTCGCTGGTTCGCCCGCTGACAAAGTCGGGTGGCCGCAACAACTCCGGCAAGATCACAACGCGTCACATTGGTGGTGGCCACAAGCGTGCCTACCGCCTTATTGACTTCCGTCGGGCCGATAAAGATGGCGTGCCGGCCAAGGTCGCTCACATTGAGTACGACCCCAACCGCACCGCGCGCATCGCACTCCTGCATTTTGCAGACGGTGAGAAGCGCTACATCATCGCCCCGAACAAGATCAAGCAGGGCGATCGCATCGAGACGGGTCCTTCGGCTGACATCAAGCCGGGCAACAACCTGCCTCTTCGCAACATCCCCGTCGGCACGGTGATCCACGCAGTGGAGATCAAGCCAGGTGGTGGCGCAAAGATCGCTCGTTCGGCCGGTTCGAGCGTTCAGCTCGTCGCCAAGGACGGCCCCTACGCCCAGCTGCGCATGCCCTCCGGGGAAATCCGCAACGTCGACCTGCGTTCACGCGCAACGGTCGGCGAGGTGGGCAACGCTGAGCAGTCGAACATCAACTGGGGTAAGGCTGGCCGTATGCGCTGGAAGGGCAAGCGCCCAACCGTCCGCGGTGTTGCCATGAACCCGGTCGACCACCCGCACGGTGGTGGTGAAGGTAAGACCTCCGGTGGACGCCACCCGGTCAACCCGAATGGCAAGCCCGAGGGTCGTACCCGTAAGGCCAACAAGCCGAGTGACAAGTTCATCGTCCGCCGCCGCAAGACCGGCAAGAAGCGCTAAGGAATCATCTATATGCCACGCAGTCTGAAGAAGGGCCCGTTCATCGACGGCTACCTCTTGAAAAAGGTAGAAGTCCAGAACGAGGCCGGCACCAAGAACGTGATCAAGACCTGGTCGCGTCGTTCGATGATCATCCCGCTGATGCTCGGTCACACGATTGCGGTCCACGACGGACGCAAGCATGTGCCGGTCTTCATCTCCGAGAACATGGTCGGTCACAAGTTGGGCGAATTCGCACCAACTCGTACCTTCAAGGGACACATCAAGGATGACCGCAAGGCCAAGCGCCGGTAATTCGGTCAGCTACCAGCACCACCTGCACAACTACTGAAGAACGCACGACGAGAAGCAAGGGGAAAGCAATGGAAGCCAGGGCCCAAGCGCGGTACGTCCGCGTCACGCCCATGAAGGCGCGCCGCGTCATTGACCTCATCCGTGGGATGCAGGCCGATGAAGCGCAGGCTGTTTTGCGGTTCGCACCGCAAGCTGCCAGCGAGCCCGTGGGCAAGGTTCTCGCCAGTGCGATCGCAAACGCGACCAATAACTACGCGATGGACGCACGCGGTCTAGTCATCAGCGAGGCATTTGTTGATGAGGGACCGACCATGAAGCGGATTCGCCCCCGCGCTCAGGGCCGTGCCTTCCGGATCCGCAAGCGCAGCAGCCACATCACGGTCATCGTTTCTGATGGCATTGCGATGGCACCCAAGGCCAGGCCAACAGCTAAGTCAAAGGCTGAATCAAAGCCGGCCGCCAAGGCTGCCCCGAAGCCAGAAGTAACCGAGGCAGTTGCTGAGCAGGCAGCGCCCGCCAAGAAGGCACCAGCGAAGAAAGAAACAGCGAAGAAAGAAACAGCGAAGAAAGAAACAGCGAAGAAGGCGCCGGCCAAGAAGGCCGCTGCCAAGAAGTCGACCACCACCGGAAAGAAGGACTGAACCGTGGGCCAGAAAGTAAACCCGCACGGCTTCCGGCTGGGCATCACCACCGACTTCAACTCTCGTTGGTTCGCCGATAGCTCGAAGGTCGGACAGCGCTACCGCGACTATGTGACCGAAGACGTGCAGATTCGCAAGTTGCTCAGTGTTGGTATGGAGCGCGCAGGTATCGCTCGCATCGAGATCGAGCGCACCCGTGATCGCGTCCGCGTCGACATCCACACCGCACGTCCCGGCATCGTCATCGGTCGCCGCGGCGCCGAGGCCGACCGCATTCGCACTGATCTTGAGAAGCTGACCGGCAAGCAGGTTCAGCTGAACATCCTCGAGGTGAAGAACCCTGAGATCGAGTCCCAACTCGTAGCCCAGGGGATTGCCGAGCAGCTCTCCAGCCGTGTCTCGTTCCGCCGCGCGATGCGTAAGGGAATGCAGAGCACCATGAAGGCTGGCGCTAAGGGCATCCGAGTTCAGGTTTCCGGTCGTCTTGGTGGTGCAGAAATGTCGCGCACCGAGTTCTACCGCGAAGGCCGCGTTCCGTTGCACACCCTCCGCGCTGACATCGACTACGGCTTCTACGAGGCCCGCACCACGTTCGGTCGTATCGGCGTCAAGGTGTGGATCTACAAGGGCGATGCACTTCCCACCCGCGTAGAGCGCGAAGCCGCAGCTGCTGCTGCCCGCTTGGCACCGGCACGTCCCCGCAACGACCGCCCGCGCCGCGATCGCCGTGACGAGTCACCAGAGACTGGTGCAGTCTCGGACACCATCACTCCTGAAATCGCTGCCGATGCAACTGTTGTCGCCGAAGCAGCACCGCTGGCCGGACAGGAGGGCTGACCATGCTGATCCCACGCAGAGTCAAGCACCGCAAGCAGCACCACCCAACGCGCCGAGGCGTGGCAAAAGGTGGCACCGAGGTCACGTTTGGCACGTACGGACTGCAGGCTCTCGAGCCGGCATACGTCACCAACCGTCAAATCGAATCTGCTCGTATCGCCATCACCCGACATATTCGTCGTGGTGGCAAGGTCTGGATCACCATTTACCCAGATCGTCCGTTGACCAAGAAGCCTGCCGAAACCCGCATGGGCTCCGGCAAGGGTTCCCCCGAATGGTGGGTTGCCAACGTCAAGCCAGGTCGTGTGATGTTCGAACTGTCCTACCCGGACGAGAAGGTCGCACACGAGGCACTGACTCGCGCAATGCACAAGCTCCCAATGAAGTGCCGGATTGTCCGGCGCGATGAGGCAGGTGAGATCTGATGGCTGCAGGAATCCCCGCTGGTGAGCTGCGCAATCTAGAAAGCGATGAGTTGACGGCAAAACTTCGCGAGTCGAAGGAAGAGCTGTTCAACCTCCGATTCCAAGGTGCGACTGGCCAACTAGAAAACCACGGTCGGCTGCGCGCAGTCCGCAAGGACATTGCGCGTATCTACACCATCATGCGTGAGCGCGAACTGGGTATCACGCCCGTTGAGGCTGAGGAAGGTGCCGCATGAGCAGCACGACGCAGGAAGGCAAGCGCGCAGACCGCAAGGTCCGTGAAGGCCTCGTCGTAAGCGACAAGATGGACAAGACCGTCGTTGTTGCAGTCGAGGATCGCTTCAAGCACCCGCTCTACGGCAAGGTCGTGCGCCGCACGAGCAAGCTGAAGGCGCACGACGAGACCAACACCGCCGGAGTCGGCGACCGTGTACTCGTCATGGAGACTCGTCCACTCTCCGCCACTAAGCGGTGGCGTGTGGTCGAGATCCTCGAGAAGGCCAAGTAGCAAGTTCCGCCAGGCTCGTTCATGAGAACCGGCAGACGATCAGGAGAATGAAGTGATTCAGCAGGAGTCGCGACTACGAGTCGCCGACAACACGGGTGCCAAGGAAATCTTGTGCATCCGCGTACTCGGTGGTTCTGGTCGCCGTTACGCGGGCATCGGCGACGTCATTGTCGCCACCGTCAAAGACGCGATCCCAGGCGGAAACGTGAAGAAGGGTGAGGTCGTCAAGGCCGTCATCGTTCGCACGCGCAAGGAACGTCGTCGTCCAGACGGTTCATACATTCGTTTCGACGAGAACGCAGCCGTCATCCTCAAGGCCGACGGCGAGCCCCGTGGAACGCGCATCTTCGGACCAGTGGGTCGCGAACTTCGCGAGAAGAAATTCATGAAGATCATCTCGCTCGCACCGGAGGTGGTGTAGTCATGCCAAAGATCAACGTCCGTAAGGGCGACACAGTTCAGGTCATCTCCGGCAAGGACCGCGGAGTAACCGGCAAGGTCATCGAGGTCATCGTCGACTCCGATCGTGTGATCGTCGAAGGCGTCAACCGGATCAAGAAGCACACCAAGGTCGGTGAGAGCAATCGCGGCGCCAAGACGGGCGGCATCATCACCACCGAGGCTCCCATCCACGTGTCAAACGTGATGGTCGTTGACCCCGAAGACGGCCGCCCCACTCGCATCGGTTACCGCAAGGAGCGCGTGGAAAAGCGTCGTCCGGACGGTTCCACCTACGAGGCAGAGCGCAATGTGCGTATTTCCAAGCGCACGGGTAAGGACATCTGATGAGCACCGCAACCCAGTCGATGCCACGTTTGAAGCAGCGTTACCGCGAAGAGATCGCCCCTGCATTGCAGACGGAGTTCTCCTTCCCGAACGTCATGCAGATCCCTGGCGTGGTCAAGGTCGTTGTCAACATGGGCGTCGGCGAGGCAGCTCGCGACTCCAAGTTGATCGAGGGCGCCATTCGCGACCTCACCGAGATCACCGGCCAAAAGCCTCAGGTCACCAAGGCACGTAAGTCGATCGCACAGTTCAAGCTCCGCGAGGGCCAGCCCATTGGCGCTCACGTGACTCTGCGCGGCGACCGCATGTGGGAGTTCCTCGATCGTCTGCTGACGACCGCGCTGCCCCGCATCCGTGACTTCCGCGGCCTGTCACCCAAGCAGTTCGATGGCAATGGCAACTACACCTTCGGACTCACCGAGCAGTCAATGTTCCACGAAATCGATCAAGACAAGATCGATCGCGTTCGCGGAATGGACATCACGGTCGTAACGACCGCAAAGACAGATGCGGAAGGGCGAGCACTGCTCCGCCTTCTCGGATTCCCCTTCAAGGAGGCGTGATCTAACGATGGCGAAGAAAGCACTCATCCAGAAGCAGCAAAAGGCGCCGAAGTTCAAGGTTCGCGCCTACACCCGGTGCACCAAGTGCGGACGTCCGCACGCGGTCTACCGCAAGTTCGGCCTGTGTCGCATCTGTGTTCGCGAGATGGCACACGCAGGCGAACTACCCGGAGTCACCAAGAGCAGCTGGTAAACCACTACGCCGTTGGTCCGCGAAAGCGGATACCGCGGTGAGAAAGGCCTGATGGCCATGACAATGACCGACCCGATCGCAGACATGCTTGCGCGACTGCGCAATGCAAACTCTGCGTACCACGACACCGTGTCGATGCCGCACTCGAAGATCAAGGTGAACATCGCCGAGATCCTCAAGAAAGAGGGCTACATCGGCGGCTTCCACATGGAAGACGCTGAAGTGGGACAGAACCTTGTTCTCGACCTGAAGTACGGCCCCTCACGTGAGCGCTCCATTGCGGGCCTTCGTCGAGTGTCCAAGCCCGGCTTGCGCGTCTACGCCAAGAGCACTGCGCTGCCGCGCGTGCTTGGTGGCCTAGGAATCGCAATCCTGTCCACGTCGTCTGGCCTGCTGACTGATCGTCAGGCCTCAGCCAAGGGTGTAGGCGGAGAAGTCCTCGCCTACGTCTGGTAAGGCGGGAAGAGAAAATGTCACGTATCGGACGTTCGCCCATCCCAGTTCCGTCGGGGGTCACTGTGACCATCGACGGGCAGAAAGTGTCGGTCAACGGACCAAAGGGTTCGTTGTCCCTCGTTGTCGCAGAGCCGATCATCGTCGCGCAGGAAAATGGCGAACTCGCTGTTACCCGCCCGAACGATGAGCGCGCATCACGCGCACTTCATGGTCTCACCCGCACCCTCGTTGCCAACATGGTCATTGGTGTTACCAATGGCTATGAAAAGGGCCTCGAGATCGTCGGCACCGGTTACCGCGTAGCCGCCAAGGGAACGGACCTCGAGTTCGCCCTGGGCTTTAGCCACCCGGTCACCGTGAAGGCGCCCGCAGGGATTTCATTCGTTGTTGAAACCCCCACCAAATTCAAGGTTGTGGGAATCGACAAGCAGCAGGTCGGCGAAGTCGCCGCCAACATCCGCAAGATCCGTAAGCCAGAGCCTTACAAGGGCAAGGGCGTGCGGTACGAGGGTGAAGTTGTGCGCCGCAAGGCCGGAAAGGCTGGTAAGTGATGAGTTCTATCGCCCCGAAGCTCAGTGGCCGTGGCAACAAGGTTGTTGTCGGTCGCAAGCGTCGTCATATCCGGGTCCGCAAGAAGGTCGAGGGCACCACGACTCGTCCCCGTCTCGTGGTCACACGGTCAGCCCGCCACGTCGTCGCTCAGATCGTCGACGACTCAGTGGGTCGCACCCTCGCATCTGCCTCCACCATGGAAGCTGATCTGCGCGGAGCATCTGATGACAAGTCGGCCAAGGCCCGCAAGGTCGGTCAGCTCGTCGCAGAGCGCGCCAAGAAGGCCGGCGTTGACACCGTCGTCTTCGATCGTGGCGGCAACCGCTACCACGGTCGTGTGGCAGCACTCGCCGACGGCGCACGCGAAGCCGGCCTGACCTTCTAGGTCAACGAACTCACACAGACTTTTCGAACTTCAACACGGAAGAGGTAGACCCATGGCAGATACCACGCGCCGCTCAGGCGGCGGTGGCGAACGCAAGGAGCGCAAGGATCGCGCCCCTCGCGAGGAGAAGTCGGCGTTCGTAGAGCGCGTCGTCGCCATCAATCGCGTCTCCAAGGTCGTCAAGGGCGGACGTCGCTTCAGCTTCACCGCACTCGTCGTCGTTGGCGATGGCGATGGCATGGTTGGCGTCGGCTACGGAAAGGCCAAGGAGGTGCCCGCAGCGATCGCCAAGGGTGTCGAAGAGGCCAAGAAGCACTTCTTCCGTGTGCCACGTATCCAGGGCACCATCCCGCATCCCGTTACAGGTGAAGCCGCCGCTGGTGTGGTCATGCTTCGCCCGGCAGCTCCTGGTACCGGCGTCATCGCTGGTGGCCCGGTTCGCGCCGTGTTGGAGTGCGCTGGCATTCACGACATCCTCAGCAAGTCGATGGGCTCAGACAACGCGATCAACGTTGTGCACGCTGCCGTCGCTGCGCTGAAGATGCTCGAGACTCCGGAGCAGGTTGCCGCTCGTCGTGGACTCCCGCTCGAAGCCGTTGCACCCGCCGCGCTCCTGCGCGCTCGTGCAGCAGGGGCAGGTGCCTGATGGCTCGGCTCAAGGTCACGCAGACCAAGTCCAAGATCGGTGGCACCCACGGCCAGCGCAACACGCTGCGTTCGCTGGGTCTCAAGCGGATCGGCGACACAGTCGTAAAGGAAGATCGTCCCGAAATCCGTGGCATGGTGAACACCGTGATCCACCTGGTTGTTGTTGAAGAGGTGGAGTAGAGATGGCTCTCAAGGTCCATCATTTGCGTCCGGCGCCGGGCTCCAAGACGGCGAAGACTCGTAAGGGTCGCGGCGAGGCATCAAAGGGCAAGACTTCGGGCCGTGGCACCAAGGGCACGAAAGCCCGTTACCAGGTGCCGGCAAGCTTCGAGGGTGGCCAGATGCCGTTGCATATGCGTCTGCCCAAGCTCAAAGGCTTCAAGAGCCCGAACAAGGTCGAGTTCCAGGTCGTCAACGTTTCGGCGATCGAGAAGCTCTTCCCCAAGGGTGGAGCCATCACGGTGGCAGATCTGGTTGCCGTTGGCGCCGTCCGCAAGGGTCAGCCGGTCAAGGTTCTGGGCCAAGGGGATATCTCGGTGGCCGTGCAGGTGACCGCGGATAAGTTCTCGGGCATCGCCCGTGACAAGATCGTCGCTGCAGGCGGTTCGGTTACCGAGATCTAGAAGGAGGCACAGTGCACATCAGTGCGTTCGGTGCGGCCTTTCGGACCCCGGATCTACGCAAGAAGATCATCTTCACGCTGGCTCTTCTTGCTGTGTACCGGTTGGGTTCGGTTCTGCCGACCCCAGGTGTTGACTACGCCGCTATCCAGCGGTGTATCGACGTCGTTCAAGACAACTCCGTCTATGCGCTGATCAACCTGTTCAGTGGTGGTGCACTCCTCCAACTGTCGGTCTTCGCCCTCGGCATCATGCCGTACATCACGGCGAGCATCATTCTTCAACTCCTGACCGTGGTCATTCCTCGCTTGGAAATGCTCAAGAAGGATGGCCAATCCGGTCAAGCCAAGATCACTCAGTACACGCGCTACGTCACCATTGGCCTCGCGATCTTGCAGTCGACCGCGATCCTCTCGCTGGCGCGAACCCCCGGTGCGCTGTTCAGCGGCTGTAACGAGCAGATCATCCCGAACCAAGGCGTGTGGGTCATCTTGGTCATGGTCATCACCATGACTGCGGGTACCGCAGTGGTCATGTGGTTTGGTGAGTTGATCACTGAGCGCGGCGTCGGCAATGGCATGTCCTTGCTGATCTTCACCTCAATCATCGCCACGATTCCCTCGCAGTTCGCCTCGATTTGGGGCAGTCGCGGGGCATTCGCCTTCACCATGACCATCTTGGTCGGCCTCGTCGTCATCGCGTTCGTGGTCTTCGTGGAGCAGGCTCAGCGCCGCATCCCGGTGCAGTACGCGAAACGTATGGTCGGCCGCCGAATGTATGGCGGCACATCGACCTATATCCCGCTCAAGGTCAACATGGCCGGTGTTATCCCGGTCATCTTCGCCTCGTCGCTCTTGTTCCTGCCCACGCTGTTGGTCCAGCTCACCGGCAGCCAAGAGGGTTGGGCGCAGTGGATCCAACAGAACTTCGGCAACGGCACGGGTTCGTGGTACCTGCTCACCTACTTCCTGCTGATCGTCTTCTTCTGCTACTTCTACGTCTCGATCACGTTCAACCCGGTCGAGGTTGCAGACAACATGAAGAAGTACGGCGGGTTCATCCCTGGCATCCGCGCAGGCCGCCCCACCGCCGAGTACCTCGAGTACGTCCTCACGCGCCTCACCGCGCCGGGTTCGCTCTACCTTGGTTTGATCGCGATCGTGCCGGTCTTCGCCTTCGGTTTCTTGGGTGTGGCCAATGACTTCATCTTCGGCGGCACCAGCCTGCTCATCATGGTGGGCGTCGGCCTTGACACCGTCAAGCAGATTCAGTCGCAGTTGCAGCAGCGCAATTACGAAGGTTTCCTGAACTAATGCGCCTGTTGATCATGGGGCCTCCGGGGGCGGGGAAAGGGACCCAGGCTGCATTCATCGCGCGTTCTCTCGGCATCCCGCACATTTCGACCGGCGATATTTTCCGCGCCAACGTCACGCAAGGCACGCAGCTTGGGATTGAAGCTTCTCGGTACATGGATGCCGGCGAATACGTACCCGACTCTGTCACCAACGCGATGGTGCGAGACCGGTTAAGCCAAGACGATTGCAACCCTGGCTTCTTGCTCGACGGCTACCCCCGCACTCCGGAGCAGGTCGGCGAACTTGATGCAATCTTGCATTCCGATGGCCACAACCTCGACACCGTCATTGAACTCACTGTAGAGATCGACGCGGTTGTTGCTCGACTGGTGAAGCGTGCGCAAGAGCAAGGTCGGGCCGACGACACAGAAGATGTGATTCGCCGTCGCCTCGAGTTGTACGCCGATCAGACCGCGCCACTTCTTGCTATCTACCGCAGCCGGGGCATTCTGGTGCAGATCGATGGGCTTGGCGATATCAACGACGTGACTGGCCGCATCTTCGCGGTGCTCGGCGTCGAACTCTGATCGCGCAGGTCACATGATGTTCGGCGGCCGTGAAAAAATCGAAATCAAAAGCGCAGATCAACTTGCCACGATGCGAGCTGCGGGTCTTGTTGTTGCAAAAACCCTTGAAGCTGTTCGTGTTGCCGTGCGAGCCGGCGTTACAACACGTGAACTCGATGAGATTGCGCGCGACGTAATTTCTTCCAACAATGCAAAGCCTTCTTTTCTTGGTTACCACGGCTACCCAGCAGTCATCTGCACATCAGTCAACGAAGAAGTTGTGCACGGCATTCCCGGTGATCGCGTTCTCGGTGAAGGCGACCTGATTTCTATTGATTGCGGCGCCTTTATTGATGGTTGGCATGGCGATGCAGCGATCAGTGTCCTTGT
This sequence comes from uncultured Actinomycetes bacterium, assembly GCA_903918595.1. GTDB lineage: Bacteria > Actinomycetota > Actinomycetes > S36-B12 > S36-B12 > CAIXFB01. The sequence continues at coordinate 4,983 of CAIXFB010000311.1, read as the reverse complement.
TGGCGATGTCAGTCCTGACGTTGCTGAACTTTCGCGCGTGACGCAAGAGGCGATGTGGTCTGGGCTTGGCCAAGCGCGCGCGGGCAATCGTCTTTCAGACATCGGCCATGCCGTGGAAAGTGTGATCCGCGCTGCCGGTGACTACGGCGTCGTTGAGGAATACGTGGGACACGGCATCGGCACCAGCATGCATATGCACCCACCCGTGCCGAACTACGGTCGCCCTGGCGAAGGCCCGCATCTCAAGGTCGGCATGGCCCTAGCCATCGAGCCCATGGCGACCCTGGGCGCGCGGCACGTCAGCGTTCTCGAGGATGACTGGACTGTGTCCACCGACGATGGCTCCTGGGCGAGTCACTGGGAGCACACCGTGGCGATCACCGAAGAGGGCCCCTGGGTGCTCACGGCGCTTGACGACCTCCGCCTCTAACCGGCTCACCGCTCCTGCCAGCGTCGCTGAGCCTCAACCGGCGGTGAAAGCCGTGGTTTGGTTGCTTGGAACCGCCGCTAGAGGCTCGGGGAGCGATGCACCGCCAGGCGAAAGCCCAATAAGGGGGCCGGATTTGGCTCACGGGGGCTGATGGCGTAGCCTTCGGAGGCTGATATCGGGCTTCCCCGTCCATCTGCGTGACCCTTCCGCGTAAAGCGGGTGCGTTCGCGTGTGCCGGGGCAGTTCGAACCGAGGAGAGCAGAGGGTATGGGCAAGAAGGACGGCGCGATCGAGCTTGAGGGCACGATCACCGAATCTCTGCCCAACGCAATGTTCCGAGTGGAGCTAGACAACGGCCACAAGGTCCTCGCACACATCAGCGGCAAGATGCGAATGCACTACATCCGCATCCTGCCGGACGACCGAGTAGTAGTGGAGCTATCTCCCTACGATCTCACGCGCGGCCGCATCGTCTATCGCTACAAGTAGAGCGGTAGTACCTGCGAAAACGTAAGTCCACCAACCAAGATCCGGACGAACAGGAAGAAGCCATGAAGGTCCAGCCGAGCGTGAAGAAGATCTGCGACAAGTGCAAGGTCATCCGTCGGCACGGCCGAGTCATGGTCATCTGCGAGAACGTCCGCCACAAGCAGCGTCAGGGCTAATTCCAGCCTTTGACGGCGGTCAGCCGGGGAGATAACCCAACTGACCGGTTAAGAGAGTGATCCGACCCCTCGCGCAAGCGAGGACGACACCCTCGGCCACGGGGCCGAGGACCGGCCTTGGCGGGCCGGACAGATCACCCTCGCCAGACCCCGTGAACGAGTAGAAGAGAGAACGCCACATGGCACGCCTTATTGGTGTGGACTTGCCGCGCGAGAAGCGCATGGCAATCGCACTGACATACATCTATGGCGTCGGACGCTCGCAGGCCACGAAGGCCCTCGAAGCGACGGGCATCGACCCGAACATGAAGTCCAAGGACCTCACCGACGATCAAACACTCGCATTGCGTGACTGGATCGAAGCCCACCTCAAAGTTGAAGGCGATCTTCGCCGCGAGGTTGCTGCAGATATCCGCCGCAAGGTTGAGATCGGTTGCTACCAGGGTCTTCGTCACCGCAAGGGACTCCCCGTGCGTGGACAGCGCACACACACCAATGCCCGCACCCGCAAGGGACCGCGCAAGACCGTCGCCGGCAAGAAGAAGTAAGGACATCGAATGCCTCCCAAGGGTGCTGGCGCCAAGAAAGTGCGCCGCAAAGAAAAGAAGAACATCGCTGTCGGACACGCTCACATCAAGAGCACGTTCAACAACACCATCGTCTCGATCACTGATCCCTCGGGTGCTGTGATTGCGTGGGCGAGCGCCGGACAGGTTGGCTTTAAAGGCAGCCGCAAGTCCACTCCGTTCGCCGCGCAGCTCGCTGCTGAGGCCGCGGCTCGCCGCGCCATGGAGCACGGCATGCGCAAGGTCGACGTTTTCGTCAAGGGTCCGGGCTCGGGTCGCGAAACTGCGATCCGTTCGCTCCAGGCAACTGGCCTCGAGGTCGGATCCATATCCGACGTCACTCCCGTGCCGTTCAATGGCACCCGCCCGTCCAAGCGTCGACGCGTCTGATCGCGCGAAGAAACACAGGAGAGTAGAAACCATGGCGCGTTATACAGCTGCCGATTGCAAGCGGTGCCGCCGCGAGAAGATGAAACTCTTTCTCAAGGGTGCCAAGTGCGAATCGCCGAAATGCCCGTTCGAGAAGCGTCCGTACCCACCCGGCCAGCACGGTCGTGGTCGCTCCAAGGAGAGCGAGTACCTGCTCCAGCTTCGTGAGAAGCAGAAGGCAGTGCGCATGTACGGCATCCTCGAGAAGCAGTTCAGTAACTACTTCAAGGAAGCACAGCGTCAGTCCGGCAAGACCGGCGAGAACCTGCTGCAGATCCTCGAGACCCGTCTCGACAACGTCGTGTTCCGTGCCGGCTTCGCCAAGTCTCGCGATATGGCTCGCCAGTTGGTCACGCACGGTCACTTCTTGGTCAACGGCAAGAAGGTCAACATCCCGTCGTACCGCGTTTCGCCCCAAGACATCGTCGAGGTGCGTCCGAGTTCACGTGAGATGACCCCATTCGTCGTAGCCCACGCTGAAATCGGTGAGCGCACCGTTCCAGGTTGGCTCGAGGTTGTGCCATCGAAGATGCGCATCCTGGTCCACTCGATCCCGGTTCGTGCGGCGATCGATACCCAGGTCCAAGAGCAGCTGATCGTCGAGCTCTACTCCAAGTAGTCCATTCCCTCGTAGTTCGAAAGAGTCGCAACTTCAAATATCGGTCGTTGCGGGAAGGAAGTCACAGTGCTCATCAGCCAGCGTCCAATCCTCATGGAAGAGCAGATCAGCGAGTTCCGCTCGCGGTTCGTGCTCGAGCCCCTGGAGCCAGGTTTCGGTTACACCCTCGGAAACTCGCTTCGTCGTACGTTGTTGTCGTCAATTCCTGGTGCCGCAGTTACCAGCATTCGCATCGATGGCGTGCTGCACGAGTTCTCGACGCTCGACGGAATCAAGGAAGATGTCACAGAGATCATCTTGAACATCAAGCGTCTCGTGGTCTCATCGGAGCACGACGAGCCTGTTGTGATGTACCTGCGCAAGCAGGGTCCCGGTGCGGTTACCGCTGCAGACATTCAGCCCCCGGCTGGTGTCGAGGTGCACAACCCCGACCTGCACATTGCAACCCTGAATGCCACCGGCAAGATCGAGATCGAGCTTGTTGTTGAGCGCGGCCGCGGTTATGTGCCTTCGGTCATGAACAAGCAGGTGGGTCAAGAGATCGGCCGCATCCCGGTTGACTCGATCTACTCACCCGTACTCAAGGTGACCTACAAGGTTGAGGCCACCCGCGTTGAGCAGCGCACCGACTTCGACAAGCTCATCATTGATGTTGAGACCAAGCAGTCGATGTTGCCGCGTGATGCAATGGCATCTGCCGGTCGCACGCTCGTTGAGCTCTTCGGTTTGGCACGCGAGCTCAATGTCGACGCTGAAGGCATCGAGATCGGCCCATCACCGACGGACGCATTCGTTGCTGAGCAGTTGAACACCCCGATCGAGCAGCTCGATATGACGGTGCGTTCGTACAACTGCCTCAAGCGCGAGGGCATCCACACTGTTGGTGAACTGATCACTCGCAGCGAGGCTGACCTGCTCGATATTCGCAACTTCGGTCAGAAGTCGATCGACGAGGTCAAGGTGAAGCTGATCAGCCTCGGCCTTGCGCTCAAGGACAGCCCACCCGGATTCGATCCCGGCGCAGCCGTCTACTTCACGGACGAGGACGACGAAGACCTCGCCTACCCCGAGGACGAGCAGCTCTAGTCCTGTTCTGACTGACCGACCCCCAACGAACCCGCATCACTGAGGAGTACGACATGCCAACGCCAACTAAGGGTCCCCGCCTCGGAGGCGGCCCGGCGCACGAGCGGCTGATGCTCGCGAACCTGGCCACGGCGCTCTTCGAGCACGGCCGCATCACTACAACCGAGGCCAAGGCCAAGCGGTTGCGGCCTCTCGCCGAGCGTCTCATCACCTTCGCCAAGCGCGGCGATATCGCTGCTCGTCGTCGGGTGCTGACTGTGGTCCGCGACAAGTCCGTGGTGCACACGCTGTTCACGGAGATCGGCCCGAACTTTGCTGGTCGCCCAGGTGGCTACACCCGCATCGTGAAGATCGGTAACCGTAAGGGCGATAACGCACCCATGGCGATCATCGAGCTCGTTGAGCCGATGGCCGAGCAGGTTGTTGCTGAGGCAACAGGTGCAACAAAACGTGCCGCTAAGGAGAAGGCCGCTGCTACGGTTGTTGCTGGAGCTCCTGCAACTGATTCGACTGAGGTGACCGAAGTGGATGATACGAACGAGGCAGTGACTGAGGTCAATGCCGCCGAAGAAGTAATCGTCGATGAAGAGTCGGCCGATTCGTCTGAGGCAGTTGTTGAAGAGATCGTTGAAGACACCACAGCTGATGAGGACAAGTCCTGACAGCACCTAGTTCATCCGAACAGCCCGTCACCGATCGTCTCGGAGGCGGGCTGATTCGTATTCGCCTTGACATCGCTTACGATGGCCGCAATTTTGCGGGCTGGGCGAAGCAGAAGAGTCTGCGTACCGTCCAAGGTGAACTGGAACGCGTGCTGAGCTTCCTCTGGGGAGAACAGGTGTGGGGAGGGCACGCGGAGGTCACATGCGCGGGCCGAACTGATGCCGGTGTGCATGCGCGCGGACAGGTGGTGCACCTAGATGCTTTTTCGATTCCTACAAACCTCACGGCTGAGCGAATCAACCGCGCGCTACCGACTGACATCAGGGTGCTCAAGATCTCTGAGGTCACCGTGGACTTTCACGCCCGGTTCTCAGCGTTGTGGCGTCGTTATTCCTATCGAGTATGTGACCGGGTGACTGGACCTGATCCGTTGCTACGGCATATGGCCCTTGCCTGGCACCGGCCCGTGGATATAGACGCGGTGAACGAGGCATCGGCACAATTACTGGGCGAGCATGATTTTGT
>CAIXFB010000310.1 GCA_903918595.1 uncultured Actinomycetes bacterium | reverse complement strand
TGACGGCGAGAAAGCCTCAGATGAACGAAAGGTGAACGAAAGGTGAACGAATCGTCACGCTCGGGTGGGTTTATGCCGTTCAATCGCCCACAGGCGTGGGATCAGACCATCTGGCCAAAATCGGTGGACTACCGCAAACTCACCCGGGGCCAGCCGTGGATCCCATTCCCCGACAGTCCCAGCTGTCTCTTTCGGCACTCCAAGTTCATCTGCGAGCGAGATCAACAGGGTCGGCATCACTGGTCGATGTGAGCACAACACGGTTGGCCGGGGATCTGCAGCTAATTCCGCGATGAGTTCGGCTGCGCCTGCTGGGTCCAGGGCGTGGCCTTCTTCACTGAGTTGCGGAAATTCCTCGACTGGCAGGTCGAGGAATCGAGCCAGTCGGGTGACGGTGTCAAGACAGCGCTTGGCAGGGGAGGTCACAATCCGTTGGATTCCGTATGCGTCAAGCATGTCAACGAGCACTTTGCTCTGGCCGCGGCCCCGACCGGCTAACGGGCGAGTGGAATCGGGCGAACCGTCAAAGTCCACTCGCTTCATAGCCTTCGCGTGCCGTAGAACAATGAAAGGTGAGGTAGCCGGAATCGCGGCTGCTTCGCGCACGAGCTCTGCATCAAGTTCGTAGGTCAGCCGCGAAGGGATCTCGGAGAGATCTACCCACTCGATTGCGTCGATCTCATCATCCGGCGTGAAACCACTATCCAACCGTTCGTGCGCGAGCCAGTAGCGGACGGTCTTGGGCACACCGTTGTCCAAATATGAAGCCGTCGTCAATGGCGGACCGAGTGTGACCAACAGTCCGGTCTCCTCATCACACTCACGCAATGCAGTGAGGAGCAGATGCTCACCCGGGTCAACCTTGCCCTTGGGTAACGACCAATCCTCACGATGTGGCCGGTGCACGATCAGGGTCTGCTCGGTCACCTTTCCGCTACCAGCGACATGTCTGCGAATAACGACCACGCCAGCCGCGTGAATCGTCTCACCCGCGGACATCAGGTGAGCCCTGCATCGCGAGCAGCTTTTCGGACGGTTGGCCAGACTTTTGCAAACTTGCGACGCTGGACTTCGTCAAGGTGTTGTTGCAGATCGAGGAGTCTGCCAAGTGCAAGTCCTTCGCGACCGGTGACGTGTGGGGCATCTGCAAGGTCGCGGAGAAAGAGTTCAGCCACGTACGCATCGTGCAGATCCCCCAGGATGTCAGTCACTTCAGCCATGTGTTGTGCATGTAGTCGCATGTACTTGCCTGCAATGGCAGCTGCAGCGTCTGCGGTGTATCGAGCCCGCTTGGCTCGAATGCGTGCCTGATGCCACTGACTGCTAGGTGATGCGTAGGAGAGGTCTCGAACGTCTTTTGCAAACTTCGCCCACGCCTTTTGCACCATCGGAGCGATAGCTTCTCGGGCTGGCATGAATGCCGCATCGGTAACGGGCGGCTCCGACGCGGCAGCGATGAGATCCTCGATCAAGTCCGAGTGTCGATCGCTGCGCAACGCCGCCAATGCACTGCTCTGGGCAGCCTGTAACCGTCTGTGCAGTTCTGTACGGACCACAGTTGAAGCGGTTTCGGCATCTGCAGGATCAGCCAGCTGCTGCGTCTGCTCGACGAGACGTTCAAGGAGTACCTCGAGATCGCGCACGGCACCCAATTCACGGGCTATCCATGCCAACTCTTCTCGAAGTCTTTCCGATTGGCCAGGATCCAATAGTGAACTGAAGGACTGCAGGGTGCTCCGCAATCGCCGAGCCGCCACCCGCATCTGATGAATTGAATCAGGGAGCCCGCGCCGGATGCCTACATCAGACACCAGTAAATGGCGGGTGTGTTCGGCGATCACTTGACGAATGAGGTCAACTGCCAAGCAGTCCTTCGCAAGTGTGCCCATGTCTGG
>CAIXFB010000309.1 GCA_903918595.1 uncultured Actinomycetes bacterium | reverse complement strand
TACTACCTCCAAAAATGGTGAATAAACACTCCAGAATCGGAGTTGTGGTGAGCAGCCGCTGGAGAGGCTTAGTGAGACCCGGCGCTGGTACCGTGGCCGCGAAGGATGCTTGCAGGAGAGCGCCGCAAGCGCCAAGAGTCAATTCGGAAGGGGTGGACAGTGTCACTAGATGACCAGAGCCCCGCACGGGTGACTCCGCTCCCGCAGGACGACCCAGACTTTGACCCCACCACCGACACTGGGCAGTGGCGCCGAATCGCCCGCGATGTTCACAAGGAACAAGGCTGGGCCACAACCGATCATCGTGACCGTCCGCGTCAACAGCGAGATCCGCTGCGTGTGTATGCAACCCGAGCCGCCATCTGGGATGTGCTCGCTGTAACGAGCGCGGCGATCATTGGTTTCGTTTTGCGCTGGACGATCCCCTACAACCTTGATATCTCCGATAGCACCTATGTGTTCTTCGCACTCATCGTTGTTGTCGCATGGCTTGCAGCACTCGCAGTGGTGGGCGCCTACGACACCCGGATCCTCGGTGTTGGCTCTGAGGAATTCAAACGAGTTGTCACTGCATCTGCGGGTGTATTTGCTGCAGTGGCAATCGTCGCCTTCGCATTCAAGCTTGATCTCTCGCGCGGGTTCGTGCTGATCACATTCGTCACTGGCATAGCGCTTCTGCTCACGGTGCGTTGGGTCCTACGCGCGTGGTTACGTCATGAACGTCGTTATGGCAATTACTTGCACCGCACCATCGTTATTGGCAATGGTGAGCGACAAGAAGAAATTGTTGACTTACTCGATCGCGATCCGGTTGCCGGCTTCACGGTGGTCGACGTTATTGAAGAACCGCATTCCGAGTGCGACGACGCAGCACTTGATTCCTGGCTCGACGAGGTCATGACGCGGATCTCATTGCAAGACGCTGACACCGTTGCCATTGCCGGGACACCTGTCCTTGGTCAGCGAGTGATCAAGAAGTTGTCGTGGCGGCTCGAAGGCCCCCGCGTGGATCTACTCGTGGCGCCAACCTTGGGTGACTTTGCTGGCCCCCGCGTGACCATGCGTATGCAGGCGGACCTGCCCCTCATCCATCTCGATGAACCGCATCTCACCGGATCCAAGCGCGCTGTTAAGCGAGCAATCGACATCATCTTCGGCAGCTTGCTGTTCATCATTTTCTTGCCGTTCATGGTGATCGGTGCGATCGGCACGTATGTGTCGAGCAAAGGCTCGATGTTCTACCGCCAGGAGCGCATCGGTCGTGGCGGTCAAATGATCACCGTCACCAAGATCCGCACGATGGTCGACGGCGCAGAGTCCATGCGACAGGTCGTGATCGGCGTTCCCGACGACCGTATCGGCGATCGCTACCGAGACGATCCGCGCATCACCCCGTTCGGTCGCGTGCTGCGCCGCTGGTCGATCGATGAAATGCCACAGATCGTCAACGTAATCACCGGCTCCATGTCACTCGTTGGCCCGCGCCCGGTGTTGCTCGAAGAGATAGAGCTGTTCGACGATTCCGACCACCGACGCCACCTCACCAAGCCCGGCCTGACCGGCCTCTGGCAGGTCTCTGGCCGCAAGGCCGTCGACTGGGATGAACGCATGCGCCTCGACCTGGATTACGTCGAGCACTGGTCACCCGCGCTTGACCTGGTGATCGTGGCCAAGACCGTGAAGGTTGTCCTGACCGGCAAGGGCGCGTACTAGCTAGCTAGTGCGTTCAGCTCTGTGACTGCGGCGGCGTCGAGTTCAACCTCGGCTCCGCCGCAGTTTTCATTGAGGTGATCAAGCGAGCCCGTGCCAGGGATCGGCAGCATGACTGGTGAATGCTGCAACAACCACGCGAGGGCAACCTGTGATGGTGTGCAACCTAGGCGTGCAGCGATCGCACCGAGTGGGCCATCGGTGGCAACGAGTTCACGATTGCCAAGGGGGAACCACGGAATGAATCCGATGTTGTTCGCAGTCGCGTAGGCGAGCAATTTTTCACTCGCCCGATTGGCAACGTTGTAGAGGTTCTGCACGCTGACGACGTCAAAATACTTTTGTGCTGCTTCAACTTCTTCAACGCTGACTTCGGAGAGACCTACGTGCCGGATCAAGCCCTCGGCCTGCATGTCTTTGATGACGCCGAACTGATCATCGGTGGGAACCTGCGGGTCGATGCGGTGCAACTGCCATAGATCGATCCGGTCCACGCCGAGGCGACGCAACGAGAGCTGCACGCACTGCCGCAGGTACTCCGGCCGGCCCACAGCAGCCCACTGATCCGGGCCCTGCCGGGTCAGGCCGCCCTTGGTCGCAATGATCACATCTCCATAGCCACCTTTTCCATCATGCAGTGCCTCGCGGATCAGGTCTTCGCTCACCTCGGGCCCGTAGGAATCCGCAGTGTCGATGAAGTCGACGCCCAACTCAACGGCCCGGCGCAGCACGGCGATCGCGGTGTCATGATCGGCCGGCTCGTCCCAAATACCGGGGCCGGTGATGCGCATCGCCCCGAAGCCCAAACGGTGGATGGTGAGGGGTTCGGTACTGGCTGGGGCGAGGGTGAACGTGCCGGACGCTGCAATCACTGGGGTGCTCATGGCCCTATTCAACACGTCTGCCTACCTGCGGCCTCCGTAGACTGAACTTGTGCCCCTTTCCCGTCTTCTGCTGCTCGCTGGAGCGGGGGTCTGTGGGGTTTTCGTTTTTCTGATTCAGCTCGGCGTAGTGGTTTCGGTGGCTCAGGCCGGAATCGCCGGGGTTGGGCTGCAGTCCCATCTCTCGGGGGCCGCCGACGGGCTCGCCTCAGGGGATTACGAGCTTGGCCTGGCCGAGTTCGAGTTGGCCCAGGAGTCGACGGATCTGCTGAACGCATCAGCTAACTCGATCCCGATCCGGCTGCTCGGTGCGATCCCGGGGTTTTCCACCGCAGTGTCCAATTGGCAGGCAGGTGCTGAGGCAGCGGATGACATCGCCCAAGCCACCGGAACCCTGATCACGTTGTATGGAGATCTTTCGGGTGAGTCCGGCGGCGCCAAAATTTTCAGCGACGGCAAAGTCGACCTCGATCGACTCAAATCAATCCCTGACGCAACAACAGCGGTGATCGAACAACTCGATGCAGCTGAACTCGCTCTGGAGTCGATGGCACTGGAGACGTCGTTCTCGTCAATCTTGGATCGCGCGCGCGATCGGGCTCTTGAAGAAATGGAACCCGTACAAACGGCAGTGGAGGCGCTCGATCGAATCGCGCCAGTACTACCGAGCGCGCTGGGTGCTGATGGCCCTAAGCGTTACTTGATTGCGATCGGCAACCAGGCCGAGATGCGTGCATCGGGTGGTGCTCCGTTGACGTTGGTGATGGTCGAATTCTCTGATGGGCGTATTTCGATCCCGATCAAGGGACAAACCAGTACGCAACTCTTCCCGCCGCTGAACGCACCGGTGCAGTGGTTTGGCCCGGCGCCAAATCCGTTCTTCCCGGGTAATCCGCGTAACGCCCCGTTCGTCGTCACCAACACCCACCCCAACTATCTCTACTCCGCGCGCGAGATGGCGGGTGCTTGGGCTGGTGGGGAGTATCCCGAGGTGGATGGCGTGGTGTTTATGGATCTGACGGCGGTATCGGCGGTGCTGCGAGAGACCGGCCCGATCGAGTCCGTTGCGTATGGAACCGTCGATGCTGATCGGCTTGGCGAGATTCTGCTCATCGATGCCTACCAGGATTTCGGTCAAGAAGATGCGGTGGAACGCCAGCAAGCGAATCAGTTGCTGCTCGATGAGTTGCTCACGCGCCTTCTCGGCGGCGACGACCTGATCAGTGCGGTGCAAGCGATCGCAGGCACTGCTCC
>CAIXFB010000308.1 GCA_903918595.1 uncultured Actinomycetes bacterium | reverse complement strand
GGACGGCGCCTACTGGACCATGGATGCCCAGTACGTGCAGAGCGTCTGGTGGTCCCTGAAGCAGATCTTCAAGAAGGGGCTCTTGGTTCAAGACCACCGAGTGGCTCCGTACTGCCCGCGCTGTGGAACCGGGCTTTCTGACCACGAACTCGCCCAAGGCTATGAAACGGTGGTCGATCCCTCGGTATATGTGCGCTTTCCCATTACAGGTGGCGCCCTCGCTGAGCGTTTCCCAGGTTGTGCGCTTCTGGTCTGGACCACAACTCCGTGGACTCTTGTTTCCAATACAGCCGTTGCGGTCAATCCCGACGCCGAATACTGCGTCGTCGAAAGTGACGGGGAAAAACTCGTCGTGGCGAGCGAACTCGTCGTGAAGGTGTTCGGCAATGCCGAGCACACTGTGCTGGCGAAACTTTCTGGCCGGGAACTCGAGTACACCACCTACCAGCGGCCATTCGATCTCATCGATATCCCCGATGCTCACATCGTGATCTTGGCCGACTACGTCACCACCGACGACGGCACCGGCCTCGTGCACCAGTCCCCAGCCTTCGGCGCCGACGACCTCATTTCCTGCCGCGCCTACAACTTGCCCGTAGTAAATCCCATCACTTCTGATGGTCATTTCGAGGCGAACGTGCCAATGGTGGGCAGCATGTTCTTCAAGAAGGCCGATGAGACCCTGCTGGCATCACTTGTTGAACGGGGCCTCCTGTTCCGCAAAGACCCATATGAACACGCGTACCCGCACTGCTGGCGCTGCCATACGCCACTCATGTATTACGCCCAACCCTCGTGGTACATCCGAACGACTGCAATCAAAGACCAGCTGCTTGAGCAGAACGCAAAGACGAACTGGTTCCCACCCACGATTCAGTGGGGTCGCTATGGTGATTGGCTCACAAACAACGTTGACTGGGCGCTCTCCCGTAATCGCTACTGGGGAACTCCGTTGCCAATTTGGCGTTGCCCTGAGGGCCACCTCACTGCGATTGAATCGTTGGCTGAACTCAGCCAACTCAGTGGAAAAGATGTAACGGAAACTGATCCGCATCGACCATACGTTGATGATATTTCGTTTGCGTGCCCAGAATGTTCGCTGACCGCACACCGCGTTCCTGAGGTCATTGATTGCTGGTACGACTCAGGCTCAATGCCCTTCGCAGCGCTTGGCTACCCACAATCAAATGCCGATGCTTTCGCTGAGCAATACCCCGCTGATTTCATTTGCGAGGCAATTGATCAGACGCGGGGTTGGTTTTACACGCTCATGGCGATTGGCACCCTCGTCTTCGAGGAGTCCTCGTACAAGAACGTGGTGTGCCTCGGCCACATCCTCGACGAGGAGGGCCGCAAGATGAGTAAGCATCTTGGTAACGTCCTCGAACCTATCCCGTTCATGGACGCACACGGTGCCGATGCTGTGCGGTGGTTCATGCTCGCAAGTGGTTCGCCGTGGCAGGCAAGGCGCGTTGGGCACAACTCAATTTCTGAAGTGGTCCGCAAAACTCTGCTCACGTATTGGAACACCGTCTCTTTCCAATCCCTCTACGCTCGAACTGCGCAATGGTCGCCTTCGGCTAGTGATCCGGCGCCAACCGATCGTCCACTTATTGACCAATGGGTGTTATCCGGATCCAATCGCCTGGCCCGCGATGTTGATAACGCCCTGGACCAATTTGATACTCAACGGGCCGGACGCCTCATTGCGACCTTCATTGACGATCTCTCCAATTGGTATGTTCGTCGATCGCGTAGGCGCTTCTGGGATGGAGACCCGGCGGCGCTCGCGACCCTCCATGAGGCTCTTCGGACCGTCACGCTGTGTATGGCGCCATTCACGCCGTTCATCACCGAGCGGGTCTGGCAGGACTTGTTCCGCAGCACCGACCCCCAAGCCCCCGGGTCCGTGCACCTTGCTCTATGGCCAGAGTCGAGTGAGGCGTTGATTGATGATCGCCTCGAATCAGACATGGCATTGGTGCGCCGTCTGGTTGAGCTAGGTCGAGCAGCTCGCGCTGACAGTGGCGTACGCACCCGGCAGCCGCTCGGCCGAGCATTGATCTCCGCCTCTGGGTGGAATGAACTCTCATCTGACCTTCGTGCTCAAATCGCTGAAGAACTCAACGTGTGGAGCCTTGAAGGCCTTGGCGATAACGCTCTGGTGAATCTGAGCGTGAAAGCAAACTTCCGCTCACTGGGTCAACGCTTCGCCAAAGACACTCCCGCGATCGCGACAGCCATCGCTGACGCTGATGCAGCCGCCCTGGTCGCTTCGATTAGAGCCACTGGATCAGGTCAGGTTACTGTCACGGGTTTCGGTGATATCGAAGTTTCTGAGGACGATCTGGTCATCACCGAAACTCCTCAGGAGGGTTGGACGGTGGCATCCGATTCGGGTGAAAGCGTTGCACTCGATCTCGCCTTGAATGATGAATTGATCAGTGCTGGTCTGGCCAGAGAACTGATCCGAGCTCTTCAGGAAGGCCGAAAGACCTCAGGGCTCGACATCACCGATCGAATTCACATCTTCTGGACATCTGCCGACGAAAGCCTTATTGCGGCATTCGTCACCCATGAGTCAGAAATTGCAGATGACGTTCTCGCAGTTCAGGTGAGCAACGCCTCAGCCCCAAGCGAGGCGACCGTGATAGTCACCGAACTACCCATTGATCTAGCGATAATCCGCGCGGTCTAGTAGCGCGAGTTG
>CAIXFB010000307.1 GCA_903918595.1 uncultured Actinomycetes bacterium | reverse complement strand
GTGGATGAGGACAGGTTGGAGAGGCTTCGCGATCGTCTCGTGCTGCTGCACTTCCCCCGAGACGCTGTGTACCAAATACACGCCATCGCCATCCCCAAAGCAGAAGCGCTTGATCTTGGCGAGGAGTCAAGCAGAGACGATGTAGATCGACTTGTGCTTCAGGCCATGGCCTTCTCTCGGAAACAGCAGGTCGACATTCTCATCGGGAGGCATCGGGGAATGCTCATCATCTTGCATACAGGGCGCGAGGACTTCGGCAGAACGCTGGTCGATGCACTTCCTGAGCACTTCCACGGGAGCAGTTCCACATTCCTTGATCTGACGGAAAGCAATGTGGTCCTGCGACAGTCAGAAACCTCACTTGCGACGAGTATCCGTCAAGGCAGGTTCACACCTTTTCACAGAGTGGGCTTCGCTGACTTCGTCCTTGGGCACATTCCTCGAGAGGAACTCAATACCAAAGGACAACAGGTTCTGGCTGAATTGTCCCGCGCGCCGAATCTCTTGGACACTCTTGTTGAGTATCTGAGGCATGGCATGGATATTCAAGCCACTGCACAGGCCATGCATCTGCATCCGAATTCGATCCGGTACCGGTTGAGTAAGGCGGAGGAGGCGATTGGGCTTGTCCTCACCGATCCCGAGACGATTACCGTCCTCTACTTATCACTGAATGAACGCATCAGGGACACCACAGTGGCGTCTCGCGCCATGTCACCGCGTGCACCACGTTGGACAGCATGATGGTTCGCCGAAGTTCTGATCGAGGAAAATCTTTGGATCCAGTCGAGTGGCGTTTGGCTGTAGACGTCGGGGGAACCTTCACAGATATCTGCGCCGTCAATGAGCGAACGTCTGAACTTATCGCCTCGAAGATTCCCTCATCCATCGATGACCCGCTCGCTTCAGTCATCATGGGAATTGCCGCTTCGGGAATTGCGCTGAAAGACGTGCGCCTCGTGACGCACAGCACCACCATCACCACGAATGCACTGGTCACACGAGATTTTCCTCCCGCTGCAATGATCACAACACAGGGATTTCGAGATGTAATCGAGATACGAGATGGAACGCAGCAAGACGTCTGGGATGCATACAAGGAGGTCGCACCTCCTTACATCAAGCGTCGGAACCGTTTTGAAGTTGACGAAAGGATCGACTACTCGGGGCGAGTGCTGACTCCCCTTGATGTCAGTCAGACCGAAACGGTCGCACGGGAGATTGTCCGCCGCGGAGTGAAGACTGTTGCGGTCTGCCTGCTCAATTCCTACGCAAATCCAATCCACGAGCTGCAGGTCCGAGAGGTGCTCCTGTCCTTGAACGCAACACTGTCTGTCACGTTGTCATCGGAGACACTCCCCGAGGTGAATGAATACGAACGATTTTCGACAACAGTCGCAAACAGTCTTCTCGGTTCACTCGTCACCGAATACATCGGAAGGCTTGATGCCTACCTGCGAGAGCACGGCTATCAGGGCGACCTCCTCCTGATGCATTCAGGAGGAGGGTCGATGACTGCCGACTTGGCCCAGCGCTATCCCTTACGACTTGCAGCCTCCAGCATCGCCGGTGGTGCGATGGCTGCCCGCCACATTGCCCAGCAGTGTGGGTTCACAGATGCCATTTCTCTTGATATGGGTGGAACCAGCACCGACATCACCCTTATCCAGAACGGACAGGTCCGCGTCAGCAAGCAGTGGTGGGTTGAGTACGGACATCCGATCTCATTCCCCGGAGTAGAACTCTCCGCCGTCGGCGCCGGAGGCGGCACTATCGCCTGGATTGATGGCACCGGAGGAATTCGCAGCGGTCCTCATTCCGCCGGATCCACCCCCGGACCAGTCTCGTACGGGCGCGGCGGTGTCGAGCCGACCAACACGGACGCGAATCTCTTGCTTGGTCGACTCGGTGCCGAACTTGCCGACGGAGCGATCAGTCTCGATGTGGATGCGGCTCACGAATCGATGAGGGTGTCAATCGGTGAGCCCCTCTCACTCTCTGTCCCTGAAGCGGCTCTTGCGGTATTGGAGATTGCCGACTCGGCGGTGAGTGGTGCAGTGCGGATTCTCAAACAGAGTCGGAGATCTCTTTCGCCCAGTGCGCCGATGATTGTCTTCGGTGGTGCCGGACCGATGCATGGAGCTGCTGTGGCACGGGAACTCGACATACCGCTCGTCATCATTCCGCCGAATCCAGGCATCACCTCAGCCTTGGGGTGCCTGCTCGTCGATGTGAGACACGATTTCACTGCGATGTATCACGGCATTGCATCCGATCTTGAGCCAAGTTCGCTGGAGAGCAGATTCCTGGACCTCGAGACAGATGCCCGCGCCAGACTGCGAAAGGAGGGCATCAGCGAAGCGGACATGGTCCTCGAGCGTTCAGTCGACCTCAGGTACCGAGGACAATGGCGATCCATGAACCTACCCTTCGGTCGGGGAAAGGGAGCTCTCAAATCCGCAGTGCAGCTCTTCCAGGCGGAGTACCAGGCACAATTCTCGTATCTCGATGGAGATGCTCCGGTCGAGATCTATCAATTGGGGCTGACTGCCATCGGGCGACTCCCCACGATCGAGTTCCCCCACCAACCTCTCCGAGGCGGCAAGCCGTTGCCACGAGGATCTAGGAACGTTACCTTCAGCGACGAGGCAGGCCCGCAGAAGACGGATGTCTACGACCGCGGTCGTCTGAGCTCTGGCATGACGGTCTCAGGTCCTTGCATCATTGAACAGGCCGACGCAACGACAGTGATCCCGCCAGGATACGAAGCACGCGTCGATCCTTGGCTCAACCTGCACCTATCCCTCAAGGACGCGTGATGTCCCCACGAGCACGTAGCACGGCGCGGCGAACATCTCCTGGAGAGGGCTTGTTCGACCCTGTCACTTTTGAGATTCTGCGGAATTCCTTCGGAACCGCCGTCGAACTGATGGCTCAACAGTTCCGATCCACCTGCCATTCATTTGTCATCTACTCAAAGGATTTTTCCTGCAGTCTGGCCAATGCCGCAGGAGACACCGTTGTGCAGGGAGATGAGGATGTTGCTGTTCATATCGGCACTCATCACCTCGTTTGCCAGCACATACTCCAGGAATTTGCCGGGGATATTTACGAAGGAGACGTCTTCATCACGAATGATCCCTATGCCGGCGGGACTCACTTCAACGATGTTCGAGTCCTTCGACCCATCTTTGCCAACAACATCCTCATTGCCTGGGCGATGGCAAATGGCCACTGGAGCGACGTGGGAGGCCTTGTCCCTGGATCATTCGATGTCAACGCTCGCGAGCACTTTGGCGAAGGCCTGAGAATCTCATCCGCAAAAGTCTGGTCACAGGGGCAATTCCGCGCAGATGTCGCGCGTCTCATCGTTGGCAACACTCGCGCCCCTCAAGACAATCTCAGCGACCTCAACGCTCAAGCGGAGGCAACGCGAGTGTGTGAGCGTGAGATTCTTCGGCTCGTTGGACGATACAGCCGTGAAGTGGTGATCCAGGCCTTCGACGAAATGATCCGCAACGTTCGCACCCAACTTCAGTCCAGGATCCTGGAATTGCCGGATGGCACCTGGACTGCCACCGATTATCTGGATTCGGATCCATCACAAGGCGAGGGCCTCATTCCCATCCAGGTGACAATGACAATTGCCGGTGATCGCCTCTCCTATGACCTCACCGGTTCTGCACCTGCCGTCTCATCGTTTATGAACGCGACCTTTGGCTCGACACTCTCCGGGATTCTTGCTGGCACGAAACACTTCGTTCCCGACATACCCGTCAATGCAGGCTTCTACCAATCCATTGATGTCAACTACGGTCCAACTGGAACCGTTGTCAATGCCACGTGGCCCACAGCGGTGAGTGGTTTCGTCTCTGGAGCGTTCGAGAAGGTGCTGAACGCTATTTTTGAACTTTGGTCTCATGTCCTTCCAGAACGCGCAACAGCATGCTCCTTCAACCTTGAGTACCTGCTCGTCGGAGGCCGTGATATCCGCGAACCCAGTCACCCCATCTTCATGTGGTACGACTGGATGGTTGGCGGATGGGGTGCGCGCTTTGGTGCCGATGGAGCGAACGCGGCGTCACCTCTCTTCGGCGCTGGCTTCGCGTCCCAACCGATTGAAGGACAGGAGCGACTCAATCCGGTCGTTACAACCCACTATCAAATCGTGCCCGACTCGGGCGGGCCTGGCGAGTTTCGCGGTGGCTGTGGGGTCGAAAAGGGAGGACGTCTCTCCGACAGCGCAGCAACTGTCATGTCGTACTGCTGCGATCGAGCACGAAGCATCCCTTGGGGAATCCGCGGTGGGCTCGGATCGACTGCACAAGGCTTGTGGCTCAACCCGGGCACCCCCGGTGCCCAGTACCTAGGTGCGTCATTTTCCAATGTGGCCTTGGTATCCGGTGACGTCTTCAGCAGGCCGAGCTCAGGTGGCGGTGGGATGGGAGACCCGACAAGACGAGATACGCAGGCTGTGCTTGAGGACGTGAGAGACGGATACGTGTCACTCCATCGCGCAGCCAAGGACTATGGAGTCGTGATCGCGCATCACGGTCATGAACTCGACCCCGACAGTCTCCAGGTGGACGAAGACGCAACAGTGAAACTCCGTGCGAGCATCCGGAGCAACCGAGTTGAATGGCTGACAAGTGATCCCGAAGTCGTGGCTCGAAGGTTCAGAAGCGGCGAGATTGACGCCCTAGACTGCGTGCGCACATATGGTGTCATCTTGAACTGGGGAACCGGAGAACTTCTCGCTCGGACCACAGAGCAGACTCGCCAATTCGTCCATGATCGTGCTGCCTCATGGTGGCAGAACGGAGATGATGATCAACATGGGTGACGTTGCTGTTCTGGGAACCGGACGCATGGGCAAAGCGATGGTTGAGCGACTTGCACAAGATGGGCATTCGGTAGCAGTCTGGAACCGAACACCATCAGCAGCCGCCGACCTCGCTGAGCGCTGGGGATGCAGACATGCAACTTCGCCCCACGACGCCGTCGCTGGTGCTGACGTCGTCATCTGCTCATTTGCTCACGGTGCTGCAACCGAATCAATCCTGCTCGATCCACAATTTCAAGAAGCCCTCACTGAAGACTCCATCGTCTGCGACATGGGAACCAGCGGTCCAGACACGGCACAGCGCCTCGCTCAGGAATTCGCCGCTCTTCGCCCATCCTTCGTCGATGGACCCGTATCAGGCTCCGTGTCATCAGTCCTCAATCGACAACTTCTTGTCATGGCGAGTGGAGATAGTGACGTCGTAGATAGGCTCCGCCCGGTTCTCGAATCCTTTGCAAAAATGGTCATCTACGTGGGACCTGCAGGGCAGGGCCAGAAGATGAAACTTGCTGTCAACCTCGTCCTCTATGCATTGAATTCTGCCATCGCCGAAGGAATGGCGTTGGCCACATCGGCTGGAATTGATCGGGACAACGCCTACGAAGTGCTCGCAAACAGCTCTGTAGCCGCGCCCTACCTGATCAACAAGCAGGCATCATTTCTCTCTGAGACGTCCCCGGTGACAATGAGTCTTGATCTCGTGGAGAAAGATTTACGACTCATTCTCACGATGTCCGACCTGAACAACCTGACGCTGCCTGTTCTTCACGGTGTCCTCGGCGAGGTGACCCAATCCGTTGACTCGGGATTTGGATTGGCTGACATGGCGGACCTCTATCCCTACCTGATGGGATGGGAGAAGCCCCAGCGCGACTGAACGCAACTCGCATCGATCGACTCGTCTAGATACATCCCTCATCCATTCCGGCGCTGGACTGGATTCGCCCAGAAGAAAACACCTGGGCGATTGCTAGCCCACTGCACTCATGGAAAGGGCATACAGGGAAATACCCATGACAAACATGCCACCGATCACTCCGTAGATCACCAGGTGCGGATGCCCGTAGTCCCTGGCCACGGGCATCATCTGATCGAGCGCGATGAAGACCATGACGCCGGCAACTGCTGCCAGGAGGATGCCCATGACGGATGGCGTTATGAGCGGGGCCAGCACTAGGAATGCGAGAATAGCGCCCAGCGGCTCCGCCAATCCGCTCAGCGCGGAGTAGTAGAAGGCCTTGACCCTGCTACCCGTCGCGAAGTACACGGGAACGGACACCGCGATTCCTTCCGGAATATTGTGCACAGCAATGGCCAGACCAAGCGCAATGCCCAGTGCGGGTTCATCCACGGTCACGACGAAGGCTGCAATTCCCTCCGGAAAGTTGTGCAGTGCGACTGTGATTGCAACAAAGGAACTGGTTCGCATCAGACGGGACTGACTTAAATAGAGGCTCCTATTCGGGCTGCTCGACATTGACTCAACAGACAGATTCTCGTGTGGGTTGCCGAAGTTCGGCACGATGCGGTCGATCAGCGCGATGACAACCGCTCCACACGTGAAAGCAATGAGCACCCCCGGTATCCCCTCTCGATCACCGCCGAGTTGAGCCAGTGCCTGAGGTAGCAGTTCCATGAATGAGATGTAGAGCATTGAGCCAGCACTGAATCCCAGGGCAAGCGAGAGGAATACTCGGTTGGTGTGTGTGGCGACTAATGCAATGAAACTGCCCACGACAGTCGCAAGACCTGCGATGAGAGTCACCGCGAGAGCAAGCCCCACATTTTCGTCCATGATGGAGCAAGGTACAGGTAATCTGCGGCAGCGAACCTCCAGAACTGGATACCAACCTGTACGAGACCGTGACGCTCAATTCCAGGAAGCACAGACACCGGGTATTCAGGTACGAGTCACCGCTCCTACCGCAACACGGCCGCTCTGACTGAGTCAGTTGACAAACGAGAGGGCTGCCGCAAAGAGAGCAACGGCCACAATCACTATTCGAAAGAGTGTTGGAGAGAGACGCTGTGCGGATCGCCCCCCGATGTATCCACCCGCGAGCGCACCCAATGCCAGCATGGCAGCAATGGGGATATTCACCGGCGCCACGAAGATGAAGACCACGGCCACGACGGTGTTGGCGATTCCCACGGCGAAGTTCTTCACCGCATTAACGGACTGCAGATCGGATATCCCTGCATATAGAAGCGCGCTAATGACCACTACGCCGGTCGCAGCTCCGAAGTACGAGAGGTAGATTCCCGCCAGCGTGAGGCCTAGGACTATGACGAATCGTCTCGGCTGAGACCCCCCCTGCGGCTTGTTGAATGCCCGCGCAATCCAAGGCTGAGCCAGGGTAAGTAGCCCTGCAGTGAGTATGAGCCACGGCACCACCGCAGAGAAGACAGCAGGAGGGATGAGGAGGAGGAGGGGAACCCCCATGAAAGCCCCAGCCACAATCGCGAAAGTGGCCAGTCGAGATATCGATCTCATCTCGGGTCTGCGCAGCACAGCTCGATACGTCCACGCCGCCGAGACATTCCCAGGGAAGATGCCAACGGCACTGGTGACGTTCGCCGATAGCGGTGGTAGTCCTATCGCAAGCATCGCGGGAAAACTGATCAAAGTGCCAGCGCCCACCACCGAATTCATGAGCCCAGCACCGAACCCTGCCACCACTGCTACCAACAGTTCAGTCATGCGAAAGACCGCTCCTGATGGAATCAGTCCTGACCGTAGTGCGAATTGCCACCACGTCGACTGCCCCTCTAGGGCTGGTCGTCATACTCGTATTTGTCACTGAACAGGTATCCGTTACGTCCCCAGTTATCGCGAGAGACGTCCGTGAACAAGACGGTTATCGTCTCCGGCCGGCATTCACCGATGCGGCTGAGTTCGCGTGTGAGCACCTCAAGAACTTCACGCTTCTGCTCAACTGTGCGTCCTGGAAACCATTCAATGTGTACCAACGGCATGGGAACCCCTCACGTGAGATACGAAACTTGGAATGATCGTCATCTTGTCATATAGAGGTGGATGACCCTTCTGGAACGAAAGGGGAACGGGCGCTCAGACTGACCCGTTTGTCGGACCCGCTCCCCGGGAACCCCCGTCCCGGGTCCACGGACCCCGGTGTTGCGCTCACCTAGGGGTATGGATCACACTTATGAACGGTTCGGAGATGTCAGCACCACAGTTCTGAGATGCCCGCCCAATTGAAGGCTTCGGCCAGAGATGGCGGGCTTCGCACTATCCGGGAGAAATCCCGATGGCGGAATAACGGCAAGGCAGTTTTGAACTCGCGGCGGCGATC
>CAIXFB010000306.1 GCA_903918595.1 uncultured Actinomycetes bacterium | reverse complement strand
GGCTTGCGCATGCGGGCCTGCTCGTCGCCATCGACAGTGAGCATCATGCGTCCGGCTGCAGCGCGCACGAGATTCTCTTCGGCCTCCACGGTGAGTCCGGCGTTTCGGCCCAGCACCTCGCGGGCAGCCTCCCGGCCGGTTACCAGCCAGCCGCCGATGAACGGGGCCCACGTGATTGGTTCGCTCTCGCGCACGCGGTCGAGGGCCCCCTCGCGTCCTGCCTCGGCGAGGTCGGCGTGCACGAGTGTGGCACCGAGAGGAAAGCGAGCGCGTCTCTCAGTTTCCTCGTCGACAGGGACCTCGCGCTGGGTCAAAAGCGTTTCCATGACCGCACGGTAATGACATTTTCGGGAAGTTGCCCCAAAAACTGATCAATTGGTCAAAGATTGGTCCATGACCTCGTTTGCTGACTCGATCACGGTCGAGGACCTCGACGCCGACCCCTACCCGATCTACGCGCGGCTGCGAGCTGAGCAGCCGGTGGCCTGGGTGCCGGCAGTGAACTGCTGGCTCGTCACTCGTGCGCAAGACGTCGAGTTCGTCACGAAGCGGACCGAGTTCTTCACGGCGAAGGCGCCGGAGTCACCGGTGGACCGGTCCTTTGGTGGCCCCACCCTTATGACGATGGACGGCCCCGAACATCTGGAGTTGCGCCGCACACTCGACGCGAAGTTTCGCCCGCGCAAGGTTGCGGAATACATCGACGATCTCGTAACACCCATTGCTCATGAGTATCTGGACCGACTGCTTGCCAGACCAGAGCGCGCAGCTGAACTGGTGGTGGAGTATTTCGAGCCGATCAGTGTTCTTGCTCTGGCCGATGTCCTCGGCCTTGGTCATCTCTCCGCGGAGCGGCTTCAGCAGTGGTTCCACGGACTGTCGCAGGGTGCCACGAACTTCGAGGGCGACCCGGTCAAGCAGTCCGCGAACGATGAAGTTGCTGCCGACATCGACAACGAATTGCGCCCTCTCATGCGACGCTGGCAGGAGCAGCCGGATGACTCAGCGATCTCGTCGATGCTCACCCACGGTTGCCCAGCGAATTCCTTCCGCGAGATTGACGCTCTTCTGCCGTCCATCAAGGTGATCCTTCTTGGCGGCATGCAGGAGCCCGGACACGGCGCTGCGTCATGCCTTGCGGGTCTGCTGATGAATCCTGATCAGCTGCAGTACGTCCGCGATCATCCTGAGGCGTGGGATGACGTTGTTCATGAGTCACTGCGATGGATGGCTCCGATCGGCACGATGCAGGCCACGGCCGTGGCAGACATTGAACTCGGGGGAGTGCTCATCCCCCAAGGAGATCTCGTATCCGCGGTTGTCTCGAGCGCCAGCCATGATGAGTCGCTCTTTGAGGATCCAGCACGTTTTGACATCCACCGCACGCGACAGGCGAATGCATCGTTCGGTTACGGCCCCCACTTCTGCGCGGGGCACCAGTTCGCACGTGATCTCGAGCGCATCAGCCTGCAGGTACTGGTGGATGCCATGCCCGATCTGGAGTTGACCGAACCCGTTGTTTTCACCGGGTGGGAATTTCGCGCCCCCACAGCCCTTCGGGTGCGCTGGTAGTAGTGGCGCGGACCCGAAGTGCCCAACAAGTTGCGGTAAAGCGCGAACACATTTCCAACGCAGCGGTCTCCGTCATGGCGCGCGAGGGGATCGCTGCCGCGAACCTGCGAGGTGTTGCCCACGAAGCGGAGATCAGCACGGGTGCGGTGCTTTATTACTTCGATGAGTTCGACGCTGTGGTGCGTTCTGCAATCCTGATAGTGGCCGAGAAGTACGCGACGACGCGGGAGCAAGCACTCGCCCAGTCATCCGATGCGGTGGCGAGCCTGCGCCGATTGGTCAGCCTCGGCCTGCCTGACACGATCGACGGATCTCTCGCTGTGCTCTACCAAGCTCACTTCATCGATGATCCCAGTGGCGAGATCACGATCATGCTGTCAGAGCTCAACGCTCGACAGCGTGTGCTCTACGAGAAGGCGATCCAGCGTGGCATCGATGACGGAGTCTTCACGCCGAATCAGGATCCGCGAGCGATCGCGGCGATTGCACTGTGCATGGAAGATGCGCACTCCCTGTACGCGATGCGTGACTACGGTGTCAGCATGCGGCGGGCACGATCGGCGCTGCGCCAGTACCTTGCAGCGGCACTGGGCGTGCACCTCTAGCCTGTCGCTTCAGGAGATCAATCGTCCCTCGCCCGATTGATCCCGGGTGACTTGGGTTCCACTCATTGATTGTGATGTGGGGAAATCGCAGAGTGGTAAATCGCTCTGTGCAATGAGTCTGTGCAATGAGGTAGCGCACACCTAGCAATCACCCTTGAGCCCTCCGGACGTTATGGTTCTGCACCATGTCGCTTCGGAAATGAGCACTCCAAGCATGTTCGCGTCGGTCAGGTTCGTGTCGGTCAGGTTCACGCCTTGCATCCACGCCAGGCCCAATACGGCGCCGGTGAGGTTCGCGCCGGTCAGGTTCGAGAAGGCCAGAACCGAGCCCCCAAGTTGCGCGCCGGTCAGGTTCGCATAACT
>CAIXFB010000305.1 GCA_903918595.1 uncultured Actinomycetes bacterium | reverse complement strand
GCAACTCTCTGAGTACCTGCTTGAACTTCTCGAGGTCATCAAGACCGACGTGAACATCGAAGCCATCACTCCGCGCGATCCACACGCACGCGGAACCCAGATCTCCATCCGAGTCCCTGTCGATCCTTTTGCACTCATCGAGAAGATGTATCAAGAGTTCGGGGTGCTCGGAGATGGCCGCACCCCAGACATCATCAGGCTCGCACCAGCCCCCATGTATTGCACGTTCCTTGATGTGTGGCGCGGAGTTGATGCGCTCAGCCGAGCACTTGGTGGATCAGGCCTGGCCTAATTCGGCATACGTGTGATCGCGGTGACTGTTCTCTCCGCTGCTTCAAGCGCGCCCTCGATGTGGCCCGCATAGTTGGCAGCAGTTTCCGTTGATGACCAGTGCAGCCGGCCGTCAAGGCTGGGCGTTCGATACATCGGATGACCGAATAGCCCGTAGTTATCAGATCCTGAATGTACGTTTGTCCACTTCTCTGCACTCCAGTCTTGGATCGTGATGCTGATCGGTTCCGCGGCGAAGGAGCCGAACATGCGCCCAAGTTGTTCGCGTATCTCAGTGTCAATTCCAGAGTGGAGGCGTGCTGATCGAGTGAAGCCAAAGAGTGCTGCCGGGTTTCCATCAGGGCCAGACATGTCGTGGATTTCTTGCAGCGGCCCGCGCCTGCTCATTGCAGCACCGGCGAGTCCCTGCTCGCGCCAGAACGGTGTGGCATACGTCGCAACAACTTTTACCGAATCACCCATCCACACCGGGGTGTGTGCCGCAATGCTTACTAACTGTTCGGGAAGCTCGGCGGGCATCTGTATGTTCTGGACCGCCAGGGCAGGTGGCAGCGCAAGCACCACGTGCTGTGCCTGCCAGGCCTGGCCGCAAGCGAACACGTGCAGGTGATCTGGACTCTCCGCGCTTCCCAGGGAGATTTCCTCCACCGGATGCTCCAACAAGATTTTTTCTGGTCCAAGTTCAGCAGCCAGCGCTTGTGCCAGAGTGGATGATCCACCAACAAAACGGTTCGCCGCACCGTCAATCGGATTGCCCGGATAGATCTGCACTCCTGCCGGATCATCAATTACCGCATCACCTGCTCGGTACTGCGGGTAAGTAGCAATGCCAAGCCGTTGCGCCAGAGCGCTCACCCGCGATTCACCATCCCAGAACCACGAGGCGCCAAGATCGAGCGGAGAACCCAGCAGCCGACCACCGACCCGAGATCGGGCTTCAAGAACGATCACGCTCACACCGGCACGGATAAGTGAGTCTGCGACGGCTAGCCCGCTGATGCCTGCACCAATGACAACAACGTCGACGGAGAGAACATTGGCCGCCGAGGTGTTCATCTGCGCATCCTTTCAGTGCGCCCCCACACCCGACTCCCGAGCAGCGAAAAGGTTGATGACGCTAAAGTTGTGTCCGCCCGGAAGGGTGCAGCAAGAACGCCCCTGTAGCTCAGTGGTAGAGCAACCGCCTTGTAAGCGGTAGGTCGTCAGTTCAATCCTGACCGGGGGCTCGTCAGAAGGTACGAATTATGCGGATGCAAGTTTCAGGCGAGTCACCCTGCGAAGGTCCACCTGCTTGCGGGCCTGCCAAAGGTCATGCGCATCCTGCATAGCCAGCCAACTCTCAGGGGAACGCCCCAGTGACTTGGAAAGACGAAGGGCCATCTCAGGCGTCACCCTGCTCGAGCCAGACAGGATCCGGCTTAGGGTCGAAGCAGCGACGTCCAACTTCTGGGCGAGTTCCCTGCCACTAATCCCGAATGGCTCGAGATAAATCTCGGCAATGAACTCACCAGGGTGAGGCGGATTGTGCATGGGCTTGAGTTCAGTCATTAGTGATAATCCTCATAATCCAAGACGTACGCGTTCCCGTCACGAAACTCGAACGTCATTCTCCAATTCCCGCTAACAGTGATCGACCACCGTCTCGCAGTCCGACCCTTGAGGGGGTGGAGCCGCCGAGCGTGCGTCGGCTGCACCCCCGATGCCTTTCCTGTTTCAAAAAACGTGCGCAAGCCCTTGTGCTTAAAGGACTTGATCACCGAGTAACTGTAGCATGTTGCGCAACACGCAATTCATCAGCCGGGAGCGAGAGGAACTCCTACGCGCTGAGGAGTACACACTCCACGTCGAGTTCTTTCGCCATGTCTGCCGCACGTCGATCAAAAGTGGCGAATCCCCACCCCATGTGGCCCGCGATCAGAATGAGGTGCGCATCGGTGACGTGGGCGCTGCCCACGTTGAGCCGCTCCATGACTTCATGATCCCGTGCCAACGAAATGTCCTCAGAGATGAAGTTATGAGCGCCACGCTGACATATCTGATGCAGTAGTAGCGCAGCCTCTGCTGGTGTCCTTGCATCAGGAGTGACTCGATGATTGCTCGACACTCGGATAAACCCTGACTCGGTCACACCACAGGTCGCCCAGCCCGAATTCTCGACGCTACCGAACCACGCGCGTG
>CAIXFB010000304.1 GCA_903918595.1 uncultured Actinomycetes bacterium | reverse complement strand
TGAAGGCGAATCCCTTCACGGCCAAGAGAATGACCCACACGGCGAGGATGATGAAATTCTGCGCGGCTCCGAACATGCCTGCCACGTTATCTCATCCCCGCCGGTTCATTAAATGGTGAGTTGACCGCGCACAAGGCTGTCTGCACTATGGGTCACATCGCCGTCGTACTTCTCCAGCGATATATCCACCACGGGGTAGTCAGCTAGCTGCATTCCGGCAGGGAGTGGGAACGCGCTTTGCGCTCCAGCACCCAGCACACCTACGGAGATCATCTTGGATGCATCCGGAGCGAGCATCCACACCTCGTAATAGCCATCGGGGCTGGGCAGGCCGGGCATCGAAACGTTGAGCACGGATCCATCAGCAGTTTGCTCGACTCGTGCGATTCCACCCGAGGGCGCATCCGTTAAGGGCGTGAGCGCGGTTTCCGCGACGATGGTCACTACCTGCGCAGATTCCTGGTTCATCACGATGGCCGTTCCGCCAGCGCCAACGATCAGACCCACTGCGGCTGCAAGAGCGAACCATCCTGAGCGGGCTCCGCGTCTGCTTCGACTTGCCTCATCTGCCGCGATCGCCTGCTCGATGTTTTCCCAGACGAATGCTGGTGGCGATGCAGGACGGTCCGCATCAGTAATTGCAGCAGCGGCAGATGCGACGGACCTGAGTTCATCAAGCGTGGTCTGGCAACGAACACACGATGAGACATGGTCACGCAGATCGGGCGACATGGGTTCACCGATCGCTACGAGTGCTAATTCTTCAACATCACACGATGACACTGTCTACCTCCAATCTGCTGCGCAGTCTCTCAAGAGACCGACGAATATGGCTTTTCACTGTTCCTAGTGGCAGGTCCAGCACACTGGCGATCTGAGCGTGGGTGAGGTCTTGGAAAAATGCAAGCTCCATGATCCGTTTCTGCGGTTCACCCAAACGATTCAACTCATCAGCGAGGAGCACCGTATCGGTGATGGAGTCCGTCCCTGGTGAGGTGCGCTCTTCATGCGTGGCAGCCAGTGCCGTGGTCACGTTCTTCTCCTTCGTGCGCCGTTCCCAATGATCAGCGATTCTGCGTCGAGTGATCCCGACCAACCAAGCCGAAAGCGCCCCCGCTGACGGGTCGTATCCGCTTCTTCCTCGCCAAGCCGAGAGGAAAACTGCTTGGGTGAGATCGGCTGCGTCTTCAGCGTTTCCGGTGGATCGGAGGCACAGCGTGTAGACCAACGTGCCCCAACGCTCGTACATCGCCCGAAGAACGTCCTGACCGGCGGCAAACGCACTCGCTAGGTCAGCGTCTGCCTCGGCACGCACACGGACCCCCTGCGATTCAGCGACGCCAGCCCCACTTGTGTGCGGGGGAATCCCAGTCTGCATCACATACCCACAGGGACGCGAGCGGACTCAACGATCGGGGTCGCCGTGACCACAATGTTCTGTAGGTAACCACCGCGATCACGATCGAAGTAACCGATACAGGAGATCAACGTGAGTCTGGGATCGCCCTCCTCAGAAAACAGCTGATCGCTGGGCAGCGCCTCTTTATCAATGGTTTCGCGAGATGTGACAACGTAGGTCATCACACTGCCATCCTCTCTCTCAACCTTGACGATCTCACCAGGCCTGAGTTCACTGAGTCGATACAACGCACCCGCACCAACATCGAATCCATCGCGATGGCCGACGATCACTGCTGATCCGGTTGCCGCCCCCGGCGCGGCACCGAACTTGTACCAACCAACGCGAGCAACGTCCTCTGGGATTTCCACCCAGCCATCGGAGTGCACTCCGACAAGGTCCACATCCGCCGTGACATCAAGCTTCGGAATCATCAACCGCACCGGTGCTGGTTGCTGTGCTTCAACAGTTGGCACAAACCGTTTGATCCCCGCCGTCTCTGCAACCGTTGTGGGTAGCCCCGCGGGTGGAGTCGTCGTCAATGATTCCGCGCGAGAGCCAAGAGATTCGACGCTTGTTGGCGATGCGACAGACCCCGCCACGGCCACACTGATTGGAACGCTCACCAGCACGAGTGCACTGAGCGCCGTCACAATGATGGCCGGGCGGGGTCTACGCATGACGTACTACGACCTGGAGGTGTTCAGTCGGAGCACGCCGCCAGCCAGACCGAGGGCAGCAACGCCCATGAGTCCGACCGCCCAGAGGGGAAGGATGGAAGCTGCGGTGGAACCGCCGCCTGCGGCAACGCCACCAGGTGCGCCGTCCATGCCACTGATGACCTGAGTGGCGAGTGCAAGGTTGCCGGCCTCAGCCGAACCCCATGCGTACACGATGGTGTTGGATCCCTCTTCGAGAGCGAGGTCAGCTGGTCCGAGCACCACGGTGTCGGTGCCAGCGAGCACAACGTCGGCTGCGTAGGTGCCAGCAGGCACCTCAACGATGGCCTCGTCAGGGTTTACTAGACCCTCGATGATGGCGTTGCCATCAGCGCGAACGTCCACCGCAGGAGCAGCAGCGATGTGGCGAACAGTCAGTCGAGCATTGCCAGCTTCAACCATGCTGATGTCGTTGACGTAGACGTTGAGGGCAGGGGCACCCTCGGCGTCAAGGTTTGCAGTCACGGTGGCGTTTGCACCCGCCGGAACCTCAACTCCGAGTGCCGAAAGCACTGCGGTGTCCGCTGCTGGGGACTGGCCATCAGCAAAAACGGCCAGATCGTAGGTGCCTGCAGGCACCGTCACGGTCTCAAGTGAGCCCGGGGTGAAGTTATCGATAAGGAGAGCATCACCGGCGTACACGTCGACGAGATCTGCTCCGGAGCCCTCCGGAATTGCGTGCAGAACCGACACAACTGCATCCTCAGCAGCAAATGCCGGAGCGGCAGCAAGGCCAAGGGGAAGTACGAGGGCTACGGCGGTGACCGCACCAGCCCGGGCGAGACGACTGGATCGACTCATGGGGACCTCCAGGGTT
>CAIXFB010000303.1 GCA_903918595.1 uncultured Actinomycetes bacterium | reverse complement strand
GTCGCAACGTGCCAATTCGCAGCGCTCGCTGCATCCATTTTCGGAGAGACATAATCACGATCTCCGTCAAGCAGAATCCACCCGGATTCGCCACCCATGAGATTTCGACACACCTCGTGAGCGCCAAGAGCGAGGGCTCTCATGATTCCAATGCGATCGATGACGATGGCGGGAATATGCGCTATCGACCACGCTTCAGCCCAATTGAGAATATGTGGAACAAGTTCGACTCTTCTGCGCGAACTCAGACGCTTCGAGTCATCGATGCCAGCAGGTGCAACACCGCTAGCCTGCCCGATTCGGACACCGCCTACTGTGACGGGCCCAGCAAGTGCACCGCGACCCACTTCATCAATGCCGATTAATGACCGATGAGGTGAACTCATCAACATGTATTCGAGAGATAGGTCTGGCATAGCTCTCACGAACCTGCGTCGATCGCCCGATTCGCAAAAATACTTGGGATGGACAGTACCCCGAAGTTTTCAAATGGCCAGACCACCAGCATTGCCCGACCTACTGCCGCGCTCACTGGTACTGCTCCACCATCAACATCAAGGTGATAACGGGAATCTCTCGAATCGCCGCGGTTGTCCCCCATGACGAACATTGAATCTGGTGGAACCACTACGTCGAACCTCACCTGATCGGTCGGCCCTTGTATGTAGGACTCGTCCAGCGGAACCCCATTGAGCACAATCCGGCCATCAGTGTCACAACAGGCAATAGTGTCTCCGCCGATGCCAATGACCCGCTTCACTAGGTCAGAGCCACTGTCACTTGGCAGCAAACCAATAAAGGTGAGCACCGAATTGACCGCACCGCGCACGCCTTCTGGTGCAGGACCCGGTTCTGGCAACCAACCGCCCGGATCGCGAAACACAAGAACCTCTCCGCGATCAACGCCAGCGATACGAGTAGTGATGCGAGATGCCACGATCCGATCATTTGGCACCAAGGTCAATTCCATCGACGACGAAGGAACATAAAAGGCCTGCACGAGAAATGCTCGAACAAAAGCAGAGATGATGAGGGCAATGACAATGATGACAACGAATTCACGAATCCCACGCCATGCGCCAGTATCGGAACGCTCGCGTGCGTGGCGCCCGCGCCCGCCGTCCTTTTTTTCTGACTCATGGGCATGGTTGCCCTCTGGCTCATTCCCATCCTCGCGGGCGGAGATCGCCATTACCGAACCGTCACAGCCTCGAATGTTGATGGATTCTCCAGTATTGAAATGCGATCAAGGGGCCACAGCACATTCATGGCCCTCCCGATAACTTTCGACTCTGGGACAAAACCACCACCCGGATCACCCATATGTGAACGTGAGTCTGCCGAGTTCGAGCGATGATCACCCATCACCCACAATTTCCCTTCGGGAACCTGAACGTCGAATGCGAAAAGGCTCGGCACATCACCTGGAAACAAATAGGACGACTCATCGAGTGCAACGCCATTCACGGTGATCCGCCCATCAGTGTCACAACAGATCACTCGATCACCGCCAACCCCAATTACCCGCTTGATGAAGTCGGTGTTATCCGATGGGACTAAACCGAAGGACTGTCCAACCCACGCGATGGCTCCACTGATGGGGTTGCGCTCAGGAACTGAGCTTGCAGGAACGAATGAATCGGTACCGTCAAAAACTACGACGTCGCCTCGTTCTGGTGCGCGAAAATTCATCAATGCGCGGTTGACGAGAACTCGATCACCGATTTGAAGGGTGTTCTCCATTGATCCCGAGGGAATGGAAAACGGCTTCACCAAAAACGTGGTCACCACAAGCACCACGCCTACAGCTATCGCAATGGTGACCGGGATATCCCACCAAGCGTGCCGACCTTTATCGGCCAAGGGATCAGCCTTCAGTCTTGACGATCTCGCGACGCTCACGGATCTTGGCCTTCTTGCCCCGGAGCTCACGCAAGTAGTAGAGCTTCGCGCGCCGAACGTCACCGCGGGTCACAACTTCAATCTTTTCAACAATCGGAGTATGTACGGGAAAGGTTCGTTCAACGCCGACGCCGTACGAGACCTTGCGCACAGTGAAGGTTTCAGAAACTCCTGAACCCGAACGACCAATCACCACACCCTGGAAGAGCTGCACACGGGTCTTGTTTCCCTCGACGACCTTGACGTGCACCTTCAAGGTGTCGCCGGCGCGGAAGGACGGGATGTCGGTCTTCAGAGAAGCCGAATCGATCGAGTCGAGAGTCTTCATGTCAGTTTCTCTTCCTGCAAGCGCCACAGGTCGCCCACGGTTAGGTAGGTGGACCAAGAATCGTGCGTGTGGTTCATTACTCGCGAAAACAGGTCCCCTGTGGCAGATCTCCGCTCGCGAAGCCCCCTGAGTCTGCCATATGGCTCCTTTGGACCGAAATCCAGTCCAACTATCCGGCTATCTATCTGGCTGTCTGCTGGCAGGCAGCCTGCGAATAGCTGTCAGGCTTCGGGGGGATCTGGGAGGAGATCGGGGCGCATCTGCACAGTGCGACGTTCTGCCTCCGCAGCACGCCAGGTAGCGATCTGGCCATGGTGCCCGCTGAGCAGTACTTCGGGGACCTCAAGCCCTCGCCAATTGACCGGCTTGGTGAAAACCGGTCCTTCGACGAGATCGGCCATGGCTCCTGGCGCAAAAGAATCGTCAGCCGCACTTTCTTGATTTCCCAGTACTCCGGGGATCAACCGGCCTAGTGCCTCCACAATGACCAACACTGCGGCTTCGCCACCTGCCAGCACATAGTCACCGATGCTCACTTCGGCTACGCCCTGCCAGTCAGGTGCGTTGCTGTAATGCTGCGCAACACGGCTGTCTATTCCCTCATAACGCCCACACGCAAAGACCAGCCGAGGCACGCCGGACCACGCAGCGGCAGTGGACTGCGTGAAACGCGTCCCGGACGGCGTTGGGATTACCAGCAATGGCGCAGCATCGGCCCTCGCCCGAACATCATCAAGTGCAGCCCCCCATGGTTCGGGACTCATGACCATTCCCGGACCGCCACCGTAGGGGGTGTCATCCACCGTGCGGTGTCGGTCATTGGTCCACTCACGGAGGTCGTGCACATGGAGATCGATGAGCCCAGCACCAGTGGCTCTACCAATCAGCGAGATGCGCAAAGCATCGAGGTACTGCGGGAAGATCGTGACCACGTCGATCCGCATTACTCGTCCAAGAGTCCAGGTGGCGGTGTTACCTGAATGCGTTTTGCCGCAATGTCTACTTCGGGAACAAACTGCTCGATGAACGGAATCATGAATTCTCGTCCACTTGCCGAAGTGACTGAGAGTAGATCCTGACTTGGTAGATGCACCACATCGGTGACTTCACCAAGATCAAGCCCCGCTGCGTCAAATACTTGGCATCCAACCAATTGAGAGTCGAAATATTCACCCGGCTCCTCGGGGAGCTCCAACGGATCGCGATCAACTTCCACGATCGTGTCGCGAAGTGCTTCAGCCCCGTTGCGATCGTCAACGCCTTCGATGGTCAAGAGCAAGCGCCCCGAATGCCAATGCATCGCCGACACCACTAACACGTCGTCGGTATTGGCGATGAGCAGCCGGGATCCCGCCGCGAAACGCTGATCAGGCTCATCGGTTCGAGGTTCAACAGTTACCTGGCCACGAATCCCATGCGGACGACCAATCCGTCCGACGACAACACGCACCGAGGAAGCTACCTGCCGTCGACGTCGAGGAAATCGATGCGCATTCCCCGACCGTCATTCAAGGCAGTCACAACGGTGCGCAGCGCTGTGGCGGTGCGACCATTGCGACCAATCACTCGACCCATGTCTTCAGGATGGACCGTTACGTTCAAGGTAGGTCCACGCTTCCCGCTGCGTGAACTCACGGAGACGTCGTCAGGATTGTCCACAATCCCGCGGACAAGGTGTGCCAACGCTTCGTCGAGCATTACTCGGACTTTTCCTCGGCGGGAGTCTCGTGATGCACAAGCTCCTCGACCTTCTCAGCAATCGAGTGCGCCGCTTCTTCAAACTTGTGGGCTACGTCTTCTGCAATTTCTTCGACCTTGTCCACAACGTCTTCAACGACGTCCTCGACTTTGTCTACGACTGTTTCAGCGGCATCTTCGACCTTGACCGCGACCTCTTCAACAACGGCCTTGACCTTCTTGGCTGGAGTCTTGGGCTCAGCAGCGGCTTCTTGAGCGGCAGCCGCAAAAGCGATTGACTTGCTCGGCTTGGGCTCGGCCACCTGAAGAGTGCCTTCGGCGCCTGGCAGGCCCTTGAACTTCTGCCAGTCACCGGTGACTCGCAAGATTGCCGCGACGGCTTCGGTCGGCTGTGCGCCTACCCCAAGCCAATACTGCACACGCTCTGAATCAACGCGGATAACGCTGGGGTTGTCCATCGGCTGGTAGATGCCGATCTCCTCAATGGCGCGACCGTTGCGCGCTGTGCGGGAGTCAGCAATAACAATTCGGTACTGGGGTGCATGGATCTTGCCCAGACGCTTCAACTTGATCTTGACAGCCACGAGAGAACATTGCTCCTATTTATTGGGGTGGTGCGCACCTCGGGCACGTGGGGACATGACCTCAGTGAAGACCTGCGGGTTGCTTGTCACATGGTTGAGAGGGACCATCTGACCAGCAATAGCCCTCGTAGTGTGCCAGAAGGAGCTGTCCATACCCAATCCGGCCCACTGACTGTGGACTACTGGCCCAACAGTTTCTTCAATTCCGGGGGCAGCGAGCCCAAATCCGGCGGAGTCATGTCGAGCGGGGCATCGGCTCCGGTGTCGATAACCCCCGGGCCCCCTGCCCGCTTGGCGGGATTGCCACTGCGGCCCTTGGCACCTTTCGGGGCCTTGATGGCTTTGGCTGACTTGCCTTTGGACTTCTTGCCGCCTCCACCTGGGAAACCAGGCATGCCCGGCATGCCCCCCATTCCGGGCATGCCTCCCTTACCCATTTGCTTCATCATCTTCTGGGCCTGGCCAAAGCGATCGATCAGCCCATTCACATCCGAAACCTGGGTTCCTGAGCCGTTGGCGATGCGCGCACGCCTCGATCCGTTGAGAATCTTTGGCTCAGCCCGTTCCTGCGGAGTCATGGACAAGATGATCGCCGCCACCCGGTCCAACTCGCGATCGTCAACCTGATCCAGCTGGGCTTTCATGTCGCCCATGCCCGGCAGCATTCCCAAAATCTTGCCCAACGAGCCCATCTTTTTGATCGATTGCATTTGCTCGAGGAAATCCTCAAGTGTGAAATCTTCGCCCTGGCTGACCTTCCGGGCCATGCGTTCTGCTTGCTCGGAATCAAACGCTTTCTCAGCCTGCTCGATCAGCGTGAGAACATCGCCCATATCCAGAATTCGGTTGGCCATACGGTCGGGATGAAACACCTCGAACTCATCGAGTTTTTCCCCAATCGATGCAAACATGATCGGGCGACCTGTGACACTCACAATGGACAGCGCTGCGCCGCCACGAGCATCACCATCGAGCTTGGTGAGCACCACGCCATCAAAACCCACGGAGTCGGCAAACACCTTTGCGGTATTGACCGCGTCTTGGCCGATCATCGCGTCAACAACAAGCAAGGTGTTATCTGGCGAGACCGCGTCAATCACTTGACGAAGTTGGTTCATGAGGTCTTCATCGATCGCCAATCGCCCAGCAGTATCGACGATGACAATGTCGTGAACTTTTTCAATCGCTTGGGCTTTTCCAGCAGTTGCCACCCGGACTGGATCGCCGACCCCGTTACCCGGCTCAGGGGCAAATACCGCCACCCCCGCTCGTTCGCCGACAACTTTGAGTTGGTCGACGGCATTGGGTCGCTGAAGATCAGCGGCAACCAAGAGTGGGGTGTGTCCTTGGCTCTTGAGATGCACGGCGAGCTTGCCGGCTAACGTCGTTTTGCCAGCGCCCTGGAGACCAGCGAGGACAATCACTGTGGGTCCGGTCTTTGCCAATGTGAGCGAGCGGGTGTTCCCTCCGAGGACTGCGACCAATTCCTCGTGCACAATCTTGACAACCTGCTGAGCAGGATTGAGCGCCCCGGAAACTTCCGAGCCCATCGATCGCTCTTTCACAGTTGCCGTGAATTCACGAACCACAGGCAGGGCCACATCGGCTTCGAGCAGAGCAGTGCGGATTTCTCGAACTGTTAGGTCGATATCGGCCTCGGAGAGTCGCCCCTTCCCTCGAAGCCCCTTGAAGGTGACTGCAAGGCGGTCGGACAGAGACGCGAACACGGCACACCTTTCACGAAGAAACCCAGAACCGGACGCGGCCAGCGTATCTGCGACCCGGCATCGCGTCAGATCAGGCTAAGAGTGCGGCCTCTACTGTGGTGCGGACCGCATTGGCATGGGCTGGGGAGAGGGCTGCCCCGGACCGGTCTGTGAGGAAGAAGGAGTCAATAACCTCCGAACCAAGGGTGTCGACTTTCGCTCCGGTCACGGTGGCATCAGCCGCGCTGATCGCTGAGGCAATCTTGTGCAGCAATCCCGGCTCATCATGAGCTCGAACTT
This sequence comes from uncultured Actinomycetes bacterium, assembly GCA_903918595.1. Taxonomy (GTDB): domain Bacteria; phylum Actinomycetota; class Actinomycetes; order S36-B12; family S36-B12; genus CAIXFB01. The sequence goes on along the minus strand of CAIXFB010000303.1, from coordinate 5,099 downwards.
CCACGATGGTGTGATGATCGGCATCAGAATGCATCATCACCACCGGGCGAGGCACATTACCTCGCCGAGGCGGCAATTCTCGCGCCTCGAGTCGTGCCGCCACATCGAGGGAACCATCAATCGCTCGGCTGATGTCATGAGCAATGATCGTTGCCTCTGGCGCCGATCCAAAAACTGGTCGGACGAACCACTCTTGTGCGGCCCGCTCCCCCACGGTGCTGACCCGTGCTCCCCTAATCTGAAGTCGGTGAATAGAGAGCACACCCGCAACATGTGCTAACAAACCAATCCGATCAGGTGCGCCCACGGTCAGCACCAAACCGTCTTCATAGGGCTCACTCGCCACGACGATCCCTGACTCAACCAGCGCGCGCTCCTGACGGGCACTACGCAGCGACTCGATTGAATCATTCGATCCGATGAGTGCCCGATGGCAACGCGACACCAAGTCGCCGATCAGTTGCTGCCGCCATTGACTTTGAACTGCCGGACCCGTTGCCTGCGAATCCGCTCTGGTCAATGCATGGAGTAGATCTAGAACGTCGTGATCCTCGATGACGTCGGTGACGAGACGGATTGTTGCTGGATCATCAAGGTCACGCCTCGTGGCGACGTCCGCCAAGAGAAGATGCGCACGAACAAGGGTCACGACCACAGCGGTATCCGCAGCGGAAAATCCCATCATGGGAACGAGTTCAGCAGCCATCTGCGCACCAACTTCGCTGTGATCACCACCGCGACCTTTACCAATGTCATGCAGAAAAGCTGCGACCAGCAAGAGGTCAGGCCGGGCTACTACCCGGGTGAGGTCACACGCCGCCGCGGCGGTTTCAATGAGATGTCGATCAACGGTGAATTGGTGAATGGCGTTGCGTTGGGGAGCAGAACGAACGTGGTCCCACCCAGGGATCAACGTGCCAAGAATTCCTACATGGTCCATTGCCTCAAGGATCACCACGGCGCTTGATCCCGCGCCCAATAATGAGATCCATGATTCCCGAACCTCGCGTGGCCAAACAACGGGCAACGGCCCAGATTCAACAGCTAGCCTTTCGAGCGCATGAGGAGCCACCGGAAGCCCTGCTTGGGCGGCCGCTGCACACAGTCGCAATGTGAGACCTGGATCTCGCGTCGGATTGGCATCGCGAGCAAGCACAACCTCACCGTCTTGAACAACAACGCCCTCAGCGAGTGGAATCCGATCGCGCGATGTTGAAGCAAGTGAACGAATACGCGAGCGAGAGGATTTTCGGGTGGCGCGCTCTACGCGGTACCAGGTCACATCACTTGCGTACGCAATGTCACGGGCAGCCAAGTACACCCTCCGCAACAGGTCATCAGCATCGTCCATTCCGAGACGTTCCGCGATGCCATCTTGCTCCTGCATCAAGAGGCGATCGCGATGGGAAACACGATGCAACGCATCTCGAACATCAAGCAAAAACTGCGCAGATTCCTCCCAGCCGGTGTGTGGCACATCCACCACCCAAGAAGCCGCAACAGCTCGGAGAACAACCGCATCCCGCAGACCACCGAATGACGATTTGAGGTCTGGCTCGAGCAATTGCGAGAGATCCCCTGACCGAGCCCGCCTTTCCCGAACCATGGCGTGCAACATGTCGAGACGAGTAGAGGCGCGGGAGCGCCAGTCAGAGAGCACTTCTGCTCGCAGCGTTGACGCCAATTCGGTATTCCCAGCGATGGCCCTGGAGTCAAGAAGACCCAGCACAACTTTGACGTCGTCATTTGCTAGGCGCCGAGCCTCTGCGACAGTACGCACACTGTGATCAAGTGCGATGCCTGAATCCCAAATTGGGTACCACAACGCTTCGGCAAAGGCTTGACCTGTGGAAGCCGTGGTTGTGTGAAGTAACAACAAATCCAGGTCGCTAGCGATCGTCATCTCCGAGCGCCCATAACCACCCACAGCCACAAGGCAGAAATCAGCCCGATTCGAGTGAGTGCTGGCCACTGCAGTATCAAAAAGTTCAGTGAGCCACTCATCAAAAGTCGACGAAAGCAGAGCTCGGCGCTCAGACCCCGAAAGGTCCAAACGCCGAGCGACCTGCTCTCGAGCAGATGCGATGTCCGTCTTCACGTGGAAACGGTCATCTACAGAGCTTCCGCACCGCGTTCGCCCGTGCGCACGCGCACCACGGTCTCAACCGGGACGGCCCACACTTTGCCGTCGCCGATTTTTCCGGTCTGAGCGGCCCCCACAATTGCACCGATGACCTCTTCGGCTCGCTCGTCCTCGATGAGCACCTCAATGCGCACCTTCGGCACCAGAGTCACGGTGTATTCGGCGCCGCGGTACACCTCGGTGTGACCACCTTGTCGACCAAACCCTGAAGCTTCAGAGACGGTCATTCCTTTCACGCCAATTCCTTCCAGCGCCTCTTTGATGTCATCGAGCTTGAATGGCTTGATGATCGCGGTTATCAGCTTCATTACATCTCCTCTGACTTGGACCGTGCAGCGTGTCCGACTCCAGCGAACACTCCGCCACCGCCAGAATCACCCAACTCGTATGCGGATTCCGCGTGCTCCGTGACGTCGACACCTTCAGCCTCTGACTCTTCGTCGGTGCGGAATCCCATGACCGCCTTAATGATGAGAGCAATTATGGCGGTGACGATCAGCGAGTAACCGAGGACGGCAAATGCACCGATTGCTTGCTTGCCCAACTGCTCAGTACCGCCGCCGTACAGAAGCCCATTCACTCCAGCCGGAGCCACATCAGTGGCGAGAATTCCGATCAGGAGTGTGCCGATGAGTCCGCCAACAAGGTGGATACCCACCACATCGAGGGAATCGTCGTACTTGAACTTGTACTTCAGGCTCACTGCGAGGGCACACAGTGCCCCTGCCGCAACGCCAACAACGATTGCCCCGATGGGCGACACCGCTGAACATGCCGGAGTGATGGCTACCAGGCCGGCAACGATGCCCGAGGCCGCACCGAGAGAAGTGGCATGTCCGTCGCGAATCTTTTCAACGACAAGCCACGCAATCGCAGCAGCGCAGGTAGCAACCATCGTGTTCAAGACGACCACCGCGGCTGTGTTGTTGGCAGCGAGCGCTGAACCGGCGTTGAAGCCGAACCAACCGAACCACAGAAGACCGGCACCCAGCATGACGACGGTCAAGTTGTGCGGACGCATTGGCGTCTTTGGCCAGCCTCTGCGCTTACCAATGATGATGGCGAGAGCCAGTGCAGCAGCACCAGCATTGATATGAACTGCAGTGCCGCCGGCGAAGTCGATCACGCCCATCTCAAAGATCCAACCGCCCGAAGCCCACACCCAGTGCGCGACCGGGAAGTAGACCAAGCTTGCCCACACACCCGCGAAGATCATCCATGACGCGTACTTGGTGCGATCAGCAATAGCGCCAGCGATGAGACCCACCGTCAGACAGGCGAACATCATCTGGAAGGCAACAAAAGCAATCGGAGGCGTCGTTGCTTCCGGATCTTCTGCAATGAGAGATTCGAGACCGAAGTACTCCGTGAAGTTACCAATGAGGCCGCCACTTGAAGTGCCGAACGTCATTGAGTAGCCATAGAAGACCCACAAGATCCCCACGATGAATGCCGAACCCATCACCATCATGAGCATGTTCAGTACTGATTTAGACCGGACCATTCCTCCGTAGAAGAGGGCAAGACCGGGAATCATGAGCAACACCATGGCCGTTGCAGTGATCAACCAGGCGGTATCACCAGTGTTTAAGGCGGAATCCATGCGAGAACCTCCCAATCGTCGAATTCGCTCGCGGGCCCAAGAATCGGGCAGCAGCGTTTCGACTAACGGCTCGCAGCGTTTCCGTCCTGTGACAAAACCACCGATCAGGTTTCAGTGACGTTAACGATTTGGTACTAATTGCCCAGCAGCGCGTCGACAAACTCCTCGGGTTCAAAGGGTGCGAGATCATCTGGACCCTCGCCAAGTCCGACGAGCTTCACTGGCACTCCAAGTTCTCGTTGAACGGCCACGACGATGCCGCCTTTGGCCGTGCCATCAAGTTTGGAGAGCACGATTCCCGTCACGTCGACGACTTCAGCGAATACTTTGGCTTGCATGAGTCCGTTCTGGCCGGTGGTGGCGTCTAGGACGAGGAGGACCTCATCAAGGACACTTCGCTTTTCGATTACCCGCTTGACCTTGCCCAGTTCATCCATGAGCCCGGTTTTGGTGTGCAATCGGCCAGCCGTGTCGATGACTACGACGTCAACTTCAGCATCTGCACCAACGCTCACCGCCTCAAATGCGACCGATGCAGGGTCACCACCTTCTGGCCCACGAACTACCGCGGCTCCGACTCGATCACCCCAGGTCTGCAGTTGATCTGCGGCTGCTGCTCGAAAAGTGTCAGCTGCCCCCAACACCACGCTGCGATCATCGGCGATCAGCACCCGAGCCAGTTTGCCCGTTGTGGTGGTCTTGCCGGTGCCATTCACCCCCACGATCAGAATGACCGCAGGACGGCCTTCTGCCGAGGTCGACAACGATCTATCCATCGAAGGATCAACGAGGGTCAGTAACTCCTCGCGAAGGTAGGCCCGCACCACCGCAGGATCTGCCGCACCTTCGACTTGAACCCGGGTACGTAATCGATCGAGCAATTCTGTGGTGGGGGCAACGCCTAGATCAGCGGTCAACAAGATCTCTTCGAGTTCGTCCCATGTGGTTGCGTCGATATTGCCCTTGCTGAGCAGAGCTAAGAGCCCTTTCCCGAGAGAGTTGTGCGACCTGGCGAGACGATCGCGCAAGCGATGCATTCGACCGCGGGTCGGTTCAGGAATTTCGAGTTCCCAAAGCCCTTCAAGGTCAGAGGCAACATCGGTGCCGGCCTCAACAGCGACCGTCTCCGGCTCAGCCAAACTCGCACCAACAGATACTTCTGCAACAAGCCGCCTCGGGGTGTCGCGCGGCACCGAGTCGTCATCGCCGACTCCTGGGGCGTAATCGATTCCCGGACGCGGCTTTGCCGGCGCAAGTGCAGTCTTTCGAGCAGATCGTGAACGCAGAAGGGCGATTCCCCCGCCCACCACAATGCCTAGAACGACAACAGCAGCGACCAAGAAGAACGAAATG
>CAIXFB010000302.1 GCA_903918595.1 uncultured Actinomycetes bacterium | reverse complement strand
CTTGATGGCTGGCTGCGTGAGCAGGGGATCACCGAGGTCACCATCTGCGGAATCACCACCAACCACTGCTGCGAGACAACTGCACGCATGGCGGGGAACCTTGGTTACGACGTCACCTTTGTCATTGACGCCACCGCGACCTTCGCTCGCACTGATGCAACTGGTCGAGTGTTCACCGGAGAGGAGCTTGCCGCCGTCACAGCTGCGAACCTTGATGGAGAGTTCGCCACGGTGCGCACGACCAACGAGGTGATTGCCTCGCTCCAATCACCTCAGATGCACCGACGTCTCTGAAAGGTGGCACGCTGCTCCCATGTTTGATCCCGCGCTGATCGCCGCTGTTCGTCGAAATACCTCTGACACCGGCCACGTTGTTCAAGTTGATTACTTTCGTGATCTCTATTCCGGTCACTACGAAGCGCACACCACGGTCGGAGAGACTTTCAATGGTTCGCTGCTCGGGCTGGGGGCAGCTGCCGCGCTAGATGGCGAGATCTCATCCCTTGACGGAGTGACCTGGCAGATCCGTGCTGATGGAATTCCGGTGGTTGCCGATGACTCACTCGGCATGCCATTCGCGATTGCTGCCTTCGGGGGTCAGGCCATCACACTTGCATTGAGCCCGGGGGATGACTTCGCAGATATCACCGCTGCCGTCGAAGGCGATCTGCACTCCATCGCAGCAATCCGCATTGATGGTGAGTTCACCGACGTCCTGCTGCGCAGTGAGCCCCGCCAGGAGCCACCGTTCACACCGCTCACTGAAGTGCTAGATCACGAAGTGCAGTTCGCATTCCCACAATGGTCGGGCACCCTCATGGGATTCCGGTTCCCCGACGTTGATGACGGCGAGGTCGTACCGGGGCTGCACCTGCACGCGATTTCCACAGACCGCTCCAGTGGCGGGCACTGTCACAGTGCCACCGTGGCCCGCGCAACGATCACCATCTGGTTCGACGATCTCCGAATAGAGGTGCCCGAACACCCGCACGAGGGGCAACCACTACCGTAGGTCTCCGTTCCGCAGGACCTCCCAGTCCGGTGGATCTGGCGAGGTGGCAGAGCGGCCGATTGCAGGCGCCTTGAAAGCGCCCGAGGGGAAACTCTCCGGGGGTTCAAATCCCTCCCTCGCCGCGCAGCGGTGGTGCGTGGATTTGGGAGGAGCGCCAGCGACGGCTCCCTCCCTCGCCGCGCAGGAGGGGGTCGCGTGATGGAAATACTGGACATCGTCCGGTTGATCATCATCGACATCGTGGTGGTTGCCGGCATCTCGATAGGTGTTGGCTTCACCGCCCCCCGCTGGCCCAGCAGTTGGTTGACCTCGTTTCCGAGAGCTTTAGGCAAGTTCCCCTGGGAAAGCCCGGCCTACTATCGCCGGTTGCGCGTTGCCGCTTGGGCTGCTCGACTCCCTGAGCTTGGTGCAACTTTTGGAGGTGAATCTAAAAGTGAGGTTCCCGATCGAGGAGCTGAGCAGATACGGCACTACCTGATTGAACTGCGCCGGGCCGAATGGGTGCACTGGATCTCGATGGTCACCTGGGTGCCACTCGCGTTCTTCAACCCGTGGTGGCTTACCCTGCCGTTTGCGATCATCGTGATGTCTGGCAACTCGTTGTACCTTCTCATCTTGCGCAACAATCGACAGCGCTTAGAGCGCATTTTGCTACGAATGACTCAAGGAGAATCGACGTGAGCGTGGACTACGGAGTGACATCGATGGTGGCACCGCTCAAGCGGGTTGCCGTTCGCCCACCTTCACCGCGCGGTGATTACTCGAAGGCACATTGGGCGCAGCCGCTCGATCTGGATCTACTCGCTACTCAACACGCGGACTTCGTTGCGCTGTTGACGTCGTTGGGTGTTGGCGTCGAAATTCTTCATCCGGTTGATGACATGCCCGACGCGATCTTTACCTACGATCCTGCTTTCGTGGTGCCATCGGGCGTGATCGAGTTCCAGGGAGCAAAGGAAGTGCGTGCGGGAGAGCCGCCACTCCTAGCGGCCGAACTCGAGGGCTTGGGTGTGCCACTCGTTGGACGACTGACCGGTGCTGCCACGGCTGATGGCGGCGACATGTTCTGGCTCGATAACACCACCCTCGCAATCGGTCGCTCATACCGAACAAATCAGGCTGCCGTTGACCAGATCCGCGCGATGGTGTCTGCAGATGGCATCAATGTTGAAGTGTTTGACCTTCCGCACGATCAAGGACCCGAGTACTGCCTGCACTTGATGTCTGTGGTCTCGCCCATCCGCGATGACCTAGCTGTGGTGTTCGAGCGATTGGCCCCGGTTGCTTTGTTGCAGGCGCTCGCCGTGCGCGGAATAGAAACAATCTCAGTGCCGGATGAGGACTACGAATCCTTGGGCTGCAATGTGTTGACTGTTGCACCCGGTGTCGTGGTGATCGCTGAAGGAAACGAGGCCACCGCAACGCTGCTCCGCAACCACGGTGTCACGGTGCACACCTATCAAGCCAGTGAGATCAACAAAGGCGAAGGCGGGCCAACCTGTTTGACTCGCCCGATCCACCGCGTCTGACCTCCCCCCCGCGGCGATCAACGCGGCGGCGTCGTCAAAGCCAAAGTCACCGGGTCAAATCGCCAAAGCGAGGGTGTTCAGACCCCTGTTTTGGTGAATTGACCCGGGAAACGGGCGAAATCACCAGAGGGGTTAGGTCAGGACTTGAGTGAGGCGGTGTCGATCACGAAGCGGTAGCGCACATCGCTGGCCACCACGCGGTCCCATGCCTCATTCACCTGATCGGCTGGAACCACCTCAACGTCGGAACCAAAGCCGTGCTCGGCACAGAAGTCGAGCATCTCTTGGGTCTGCGCAAGGCCACCAATGTTCGAACCAGCAAGGCGACGACGCTGCGCAATGAGCGTGAACGTGCTGACCTTCAATGGCTCGTCAGGCAGACCAACGCTGACCAAGGTGCCATCGGTCTTGAGAAGTGACAGGGCGGCGTCCATGTCGATGGAGGCGGAGACGGTGTTGATGATCAAATCGAGGGTGCCTTCGGCGGCCTTCATTGCTGCTTTGTCTGATGAGAGCAGGAAGTGATCGGCGCCGAGACGACGACCATCATCTTCTTTGTTCGGTGAGTGGCTGATCAACGTGACATCGGCACCCATTGCGTGCGCAATCTTGACTCCCATATGACCAAGACCGCCGAGACCCATGATGCCGACGCGCACGCCTGGGCCAGCGCCCCACTCGCGAAGGGGTGAGTAGGTGGTGATGCCTGCGCAGAGCAGCGGTGCTGCAACGTCGAGGGGCAGGTTTTCCGGGATGCGCAGCACGTAGTTTTCGTCGACAACGATGGCGGCTGCGTAGCCACCGTAGGTGGGGTTGCCCGCCTTGTCACGCCCGTTATAGGTGGGAGTGAAGCCCTTGAGGCAGTAGTTCTGCAGGCCCTTTGCGCAGTTCTCGCACTCATTGCACGATTCGACGAAGACTCCGACGCCAACCCGATCGCCGACGGCAAAGGACGTGACGTCAGAGCCAACGGCGGCAACGTGCCCCGCGATTTCGTGACCGGGCACCATCGGGAAGATGCCGCCGAACCACTCCTCGCGCGCCTGGTGGATATCGGAATGGCAAATTCCTGCGTAGGCGATATCAGCCAAGACGTCTTTCGGTCCAAGATCGCGCAAAGTGATCGTGGTGCGCTCGAGCGGAGCGTTTGCTCCCGAGGTTGAGTAAGCGGCGACGTCCATTGTGATTCCTCCGTGACCTTAAATGTTTGTAAGAGTCAAACTATCGGGCTATGCGCCAAAGAGATCATCGAGAACCGCACGCATGACTGAACCGTCGGCATCGGCACCAGTCCAAAGACGCATATTCACCCTGGCCTGATTCACCAACATGCCACGTCCATCCAAGGTGATGCAGCCTCGAGCTTTTGCATCGCTGAGCAGGTGGGTAATCGGTGGGTTATGGATCACATCCGCCACAACGTGACCGGCTTGCAGTGAATCAACGTCGATCGGAACCCGTGCATCAACGTCAGGAAAAAGCCCGATCGAAGTGGCGTTGACGATGATGTCTGTG
>CAIXFB010000301.1 GCA_903918595.1 uncultured Actinomycetes bacterium | reverse complement strand
GGTTCATACTCATCCCGTCGTAGCGTCTCCGCCACTTGTAGTACGCGGGGCACTAGCGTCGATTTCCCTGCATGCGCGCTATACCTTGACACCTTGATCCAGAACCTCATCAAAGCGCTGTAAAAGCTGGACAGTCTCCGCTGGCGATTGATTTCTTCGACAAGCCATAACAACCGAGCCTTCCCAACCTAAATGGGTGAACTGAGACTCTCAAATCAGGTGAACCCGCCACAAGGAGTCATGTCAGGTACACTCTCAATCTATTGTGGTTCGATTCACTGCTCTCCAATTCGATAGGACATTTAGTGAATACCTCTAACCATTCCCATAATTCGGAAAAGTTAGTAGGCGGTCGGCTCTTCTGGATTTCCGTGGGAGCAGTTTCAATTTTCTTGATGATATTTTGGATGCGCATTCCCTGGCAATGGTCACCTGTTGATGATCCCGGTCAAGTACTTGCCATGAAGGACCTCTTTGAGTCTCAAGGCGTAATTCGGGGAATCCTCGTGCGCATTAATGAACTTGCATCAGGAGACCTCGCGGGTGGCGTCTTCCGTCCCTTAGCTTGGGTGTACCCACCTCTCCTTTACGGACTACCTGTTGACCTTGCGCACCTCATTCGATTAATCATGGTGATCAGCATTATTCTCGGGCCACTCGTGTATTTCCGTCGCAACGGAGCCAGACTTCCCCTTCTTGGAATGATATTTATCATCCTCCTCATATCTGCAGGCACTCTGTATCAGGGGCTACTTTTACTCTCCATTCAAGAAGTTGGCGGTATAACCCTCATCTCCTTGGGCCTTATGGTCAACGGTCGAATATCTCGGCTAGTTTTCTGGCTTCTTGCTGCTTGGTTCAAGGGACCCTTCCTCTGGATACTTTTTGGCTATTCAATCGTCCTCTGGACAGAGGGTAGACGTAAACTCGCGTTAAGCAGCGCTGGGCTAGGAGCAGCCACCCTCCTCATAAATTTCTTGTGGTCTAGAAGTGGCACATATGCCGGACGGTACGACATTAATGTTTTTGACCCTGAATTTTGGAACCGGGCATCTAGCATCTTGGAACCAGTCAATGGAGCAATCTTGATTGCAGCCTTGTGGTGGCTGCTGGTGACTCAAACCCCAATAGCCCGGGGCAAGGACTTCCCTATTTTCGCATTCGCGGCAATCGGGTATTACGTTCAAATGATCCCCTGGGGGTTCACGGCCTACTACATGGGTCCAATTTCATTTCTTCTCGGACTTCTAATTGCAAGTGTTTTGACAAATCCACAAAATATACGCTTACGAACTCTGGCAATCGGGTTCATAGTTCCAGTTTTAATCGCCGTCTGGATACTAAAAGCGAGCCTCACTTTTGTTTTGAATACGAATTCATTAATGCTTCATGCGAGTGAATGTCTGGCTCAAGTTCCCAACAGCCAAACTGAAATCCTTGGCAATTGGTTGTACGTCACTAGTTCCGAAGAAGGTCCAATCAGGATTGCGGAAAACACCCGGATCAATAATCCTGAATGGTCTGGCATCGTCCACTTAGATTCCACTCTTTCAAGAGGCGAGCGGGATGTAAACACAACCCATTTGATTCTCTTGCGCGGTAGCTCTTTGCCCGAACAAATCCCCAAGCAAATCATTTGCGAAAGGAGCCAGGTCGTACTGGTAGAACTCGGATGATGATAAATGAAATGTCGATGAGGTCTACGCGCCCTGGTTGAGAAGTAACAGCCATGGGGATCTTTTGAGGTTCGGTGCCATTAATCGTAATCCGGCCAAAGAAAAGAATGGCTATGGATTTCTTACGCGAGCGGCAGCTGACACTTGTCAAATCAAGGGGCTCAAAGCGCAGGAAATAATCCTGAACCTAAAAAATCTGAAGTGCAAAAAATACTACTTCAAAATCGAAGGTGGCTTCATGGCTTCGACGACTATGCATATGTTTGCTACCGGAGTCCCAACTCTAGCCTCCAGCCCACTAAGCTCTTGATAAAGGCTCGAGCCTGCTTCATGGACACTCACTCCAGTGAGTCCAGCACGCAGCAATTCATCCGAAAGAGAGCCTAAATCCCAGAGATAGCCCTCATGATGACCATCATCTTGAAAAGCAAAACGCAGTAGATCTACTTGATGGTGAATTGAATAGCCTTCCCGTAATAGTTCATCTCGAAGAGGCCTTGCATCCTCAGGACTAGCTAGGTAAAGCCTCGCTAGCGCACTTATGTCAGGAGTGACTAAGCGAATACGGCCATCAGGTCTCAAAACCCTCTGCGACTCTTCAAAAAAGAAACGATTTTGTTCGAGTGTGAGGTGCTCTACCACGTTATCGGCATATATGTAATCGACTGAGTTGTCAGCGACCGGCCATTTACGAGTGGCGTCAAGATATGTCTGACTGCGCCAATGCACATCCGTAGAAATCCAGCCCTCACGGCGGGTAGTCCATGCGCCTATCTCGATGCGAAGCGGTTCCTGCGCCTTTTCTAGTGCCTTCTTGAACTTATATCTTCCGATTGGTTGATTCAACCGCGTGAGAACCATACTGATAGTTGAACGTAATGACGTGCTCATAACTTAAGCATATCTAAAGCACCTAACAGTCTCTGCAGCAATTCATTTTGAAGAGAGCCAGTTTCGCACCCCACTCGCGAAATTGTCAATCATCTGTTCCATAGTGAAATTTGCGGAATCAAGAGCGGCCCTATCCTGCAAAGTTAGCAACATTGAAGGGTCCCTGATGAGTGCAATCACGGCACCTGAATATGCCACATCATCATGCGGAACAACGATTGAATTACGGCGGTTTTCTAAATAACTGAATTCTGGCGAGTGCGTTGGATGGTCCGAAGTGACAATCGGACACCCCGCCACTAGAGAGTCCACTGCAACTAGGCCAACCCACTGCGGAATCATCATAAAATCAGAGGCACGAAGGGCAAGAGCCTTCAAGCTTCCTTCGAGCCTTCCCAAATAAATAATCGGATCGCCGGCAGACTCAGCCTGCCGGACCAAGTCAGTACTTACGCCATTTCCAACGATTAGCAATTTGAATTCAGGGATCTCCCTTTGCACTATTCGTGCCGACTCAAGTAAAAATTCAATACCTTTTGACGGGTCGACAGCGCCTATGAATATTGCTGTTTTACCTTTGACTAATTGGTGGCGATGATGGAAAGCTTGAACTTCTTCGTCACCAACTTCGCGCAGATCTGCTAGAAGTTCTCGGGTATCAATTGTGTTTTGAAGAACTGTAATGCGCTTCGTGTCATATCCACGACTAACTAGGTAGTTCGCGCCTTCCTCAGTGTACGCAAAGAACCAGTCATTATGTACTGTGATCCAGTCCTTCGCAGCACTAATAACCCTGTGCTGTTGCGATGAGAAAGTCTTTCCTTGACCCCACATGCCAATAGGAGCTGACTTTCCAAGGCGATGCCTGACCATCAGCGGATAGATCTCCAGATTTTTCACCGCTTGCTCGACAATAATGAGGTTGGGACGATAGTGACGTATGGAGTTACCAATAAACCGGAGACTCGTAGATTTACCCGCAAAAGTGGCCGACCGTTGAGTAAGGTAACCATCAACGACTCTCGATCCGGCTTCATCCTTCCGTGCTTTTGCTGCGCCCGTGGGCCTTGCGGCTACTATTTTCAAATCGATACCAGAATTAGCAAGTTCCTCGCGCAAACCCTGGAAAAAGGAAACCCTGTAAGCAGGGATATACGGTTGCACAATCATTAGTCGACTCAATCCATCAGCTCCTTTAACCGTGCCAATACTGTGGGTTGGAACAGGCCTTGTTAATTCTTGCTAACGTCAACACAAAACTTGGCTCAATATCCTTTGAAAGTTTATTCATAGTTTTTTGATCGGCACACCATGACGAATTGATACCCGAATAACTTGGGAGCAGCCCTCGATAATCTGGCATTTATCGACAATGTACGGCGACCAAGCGGACTATTGAGGATTTTTGGAAACACTAACTCCAGAGGAGTCGGAGTAACAATCAGTTTTACACAATCTAATCCGCTCTCTGTAACCATAGTCAGAGCCGAACCTCGGGTGAAAAAACGTAAGTGAGTGCGGTCCATGATGCCTCGTTCTTCATACTCGAATTTACCTGCGAGCAGTCGAGCGCGGGGAACCAAATGTGCGATGTTCGGGATCGAAATGATTACCAAACCATCAGGCTCTAGAAGCTGAGTAAGACGTTCAAGTTGGGTCCAAGGGTCCGAAAAATGCTCCAACACATCTGCAAGGATTATGGCGGAGAATTTCCCACCCAACTCGTCTAGTGCTTCTTCTAGAGACAACTGCATTACAGCTATCCCTCGCTCACGAGCTCGAACAGCATCTGTCGAGTGAGGCTCTATCCCGAACACGTTCCACCCTTGATCCGCAAAGCGCTCTGACATTTGACCATCAGCGCAGCCAACATCGAGCAATTTTCTCCCACCTCCCTCGCCCACCTCCTGAAGAACCACAGAATGGCTGGAAAACTTGTGACCCTTGACTTCATACCTAACCACTAAGGTCCTCCTCTCCACGAAAAATAAAACGTCGATCCTTACGCAGACCAGCCCTGTGTAAAAGAAACGCGCCCACGACGCTCAGGCCGCCCCACGCATATGTCATGCTCCTTTGGAAGCTGATTGACGAAGCTTCCGACATGTACCTAACTGGTACTGGCACATCGCCGATTCGAAAACCCGCTGCAACTGCTTGCACTAGGAATTCCTGATCGAAGGCAAAATCGTCTGAGTTGTATTCGAGCGGCAGTGTCTCCAGAACTCTTCGTGAGTATGCTCGCATTCCCGAATGAAAGTCTCCAATTGATTGACCTAAGATCAGATTCTCAACTAATGTGGAAGATCGATTGGCCAGGTACTTCCATAGAGGCATTCCACCTTCTCTAGCTTCTTTTCGGGTTCTTATTCGATTCCCCAAAACCACATCGCAGTTCCCTAGTGCAATGATTTCTACCATCACAGATGCCATTCGCGCGTCATATTGAAAATCCGGATGGACCATGACCACATATTCAGCTCCGCGCTCAAGCGCTGTCTTATAACAGGTCTTTTGGTTTCCCCCGTAACCGCGGTTCTCTTTGTGGCGAATTACGATCAAGCCCATTGATTCAGCGATCACTGCAGTTTCATCTTTGGATGAATCATCAACAACAATGACTTGATCTTGAAGTTCGCGAGGGAGATCTTCATAAGTCGCAATAATGGTTTTGGCAGCGTTAAAAGCTGGCATCACAACCCATGTTTGTTTTGAGTAAAGATCCCGCCTATCCATTTGCCTCATTGCTCACAATGTTATTTGCGGAGCCTTCCAAGCTCTTGGTGGCTGAAGAAACAGGGATCGGGGCTTTGATTCCCAGAACATAGCGGTATCCCCAGGCAAATGATCCAACAACGAACAAAAGCACCGGAACAAAGAGGAAATACCAAAGAAAAAAGAGAATGAATGTGTGAAGGTAGGAATATCCCTTTGCGGATATGAACCAGACCACCGGGATCAGGAATCCCATTGCAAGGAGCGTGGCGTCTCTACGCCACAGCTGATCGCCAACTGCTAATCGCAGGATAACAATCACACAACTTGCAAAAATCAGGAGGATGAACGCAGCGCTACCAAGACTGATTGAGATGACACTCCCGTTTTTGTCAATGGAAAAGCTCAGAAGATCCGTAGACCAGTCCTTCCACACATATTTCCAAACAACATCAAGGGGACTCGAATTCAATGAATCTGAATAGATTGGATCGCTCTCACCTAGGCCTCCATGAGTTCTTCGGACAATGGTGTTGGACCATATTCGCTGAAGTCCCGTGATGATACTTCCAGTCAAGAGGACCGCATGGAAAGACAGCACTAAGGCGAATGCTAGAGCTGAACTTGCGAGGATGAGTATCGAATTAGCCAATTGATAGCTTCGATTCCCCATGAATCTGCTTCGAAAGATGATGGCAATAATTGGCATAGCTGCTGCGAGCATGGTGAATGCAGTAAATTCGTGATAACCCGTTCCCAAGTATTTGACTACGAATGCTAAAAATACACCGCCTAATGCGATCCAACGCCAACGCGATGATCGAGCGACCACAACGCCGAGGGCTGCGATTGCGGGTAGAAAATACAACCATGGAGACCAAAAAAGGTTTCTTGCAGCAAATGCAATCCACGGAGAAAAACCTGTGGAAATGAGCCACGCCCAACCTAGCCCTTTGGATCCGACTTGGCTAAGCACGAAAAACATGGCAATAACTGAAGCAGCCGTCAGGGCAGAGCCGACTGCACGTAAACAACTGATCGATGAACATCCAAAATCACGCCAGATGACTGACCAAAAGTACGCTTGACCACCGACCTCACTTTCATAGGCGATGAATTCATTAGGAGCTGTGGATTCAAGAGTTAAAAGGCCTTCCGAGGAGAGTCTGTCGTAGACACTAAAGTCATCGCCGGCGTATGCCGCCAGTCCCAACACCGAGGAATCTCGGTTAACAAGATCCACTTCTATTCTTTTCATGACCATTGCCTCTGAACCCCGCTCCCACGCAGCCCACTCATTCCAAGGCGCGACAGCAAATCCATTTGTCAAAAATGAAAATGTAAGCGCAACAAATAGAGCTACCATTCCAACAGCAGTGAACGCCCACGATCTTGCCAATTTGTTCACTGCCATGGGATGATGATAGACGTTGCGCTGTAGATCAACGGGGTGACCTGCTAGTTTCTTTAACTACTTACGATGCAAAACACTCGCCTCATACGTGCATAGCCATGACTTCGCAGACCATCTATCTTCATAGAGTATGCGAGCAGAATGCCTTACATCACATGACGTTAGGTCTGCGATCACTTTAGCCAATGAATTGGAGTCTTGGTAAACACGAATTGCAGGGGACTCGTTGGCCAAGCTCGCTGTCGCGGTGAACTGATTCACGATGCATGGCGTACCAGCGCTCAAGGCTTGTGCCACAACAACTGGATCAGCCTCCAATGTGACACTAGGAAGAATGAGCGCTCGTGCCTGACTAAGTAATGCGTCTCGGATTTCAGAATGGACGTATCCCAAAAAATGCACATTGGACTGAGCGGAAATCCGTTCGAGCTCGGTCCGTTGAGGTCCATCTCCGATGACAAACAGTTTCCTCTCGCGAGGCCAAATATCAAGCAGTTGCTTCACTCCCTTTTCCGGGGTTAATCGACTTACGACGACGTAATAAGGTTCAGTCGTGTGCGCAGGAACACACTCTACTTTTGCTTGCACTTCCGCCACATAATTTGGAAGCACAATTGAATTCGTGAACGAGAGATGTGGGCTCAGAATTTCCCGTGAGATTTCCGAGGTGAAAATAAGTGTCTCGATACTCCTCGAAATAGCTGCTCGCAAATGTCGCTGAAAAAAAACAATCGGTGCGGTGGCAATTACAGAATCTTTGTAACAACTGTGTATCACTGCATTGATTGTTGAACCAGTTAGGCAGCTGGTGCATTGCTGTGAGTCTCGGGTAAGCACACCGTTTGCACATACTGTGCGGTAGTTGTGAAGTGACATAGCGATAGGAACTTCACATCGAGCCAGCCATCGGGTGCCAACATTTGGGAATGTGTTATGAACGTGCACCATATCCGGTTGGAAACTTTCAATAAATGAGAGTGGATCTAGGCCTCTACCTGTCGCAATCTGAGAACCAAGTTTGATTTGATTTTTAGGACTCATTTGATCGGGACTCGTTGGTCCCCACACTTCAACTTCATATCCACTATCGCTCAGGAGTTTCGCTTGGTCGATAACGACTGAATTTTCGCCTGATGGCAATCCAGGACGATAAAAGCTGTGGACTAGGAGGATGCGCATTCAATAACCTCTGATCGCAGGACTTCCAGCAACTCATTCTTATCTTTATATGATGAATGCCCAGGTTGATTTGGGCCGATGGAAGATTGGAAAAGGTCAGCGGCGGCGAGTTGCTGTGAAACTTTCTCTCGGATATCCGATTGAAATCCCTCAACAATTTCAGACATGGATACTCCAAAACCCGAGCAGACATCAACTAGGCCATGCAATTCACCATTCAAACATTTCTCAACCATTGCGGAAACTTCCCGCCAGTGAACATAATCTCGGGTGGTATTAACAAGCGGCAGGGTCTCCCAATCCTCAGAGACTCCCCTCACCCTTCTGCATAGTTCATGCAAACCGCTCTTTGGGGGATGTGGTAGTCCATGCAAATTATAGATTCTTAATACGGCCGAATTGTCATAAGCGAGGCACGCTTGAGCTCCAGATCTCTTTGATTGACCGTATCTTGACGAAACACTAACTTGAGTATTCGTACCGAGATTAGCCTGATCGGTGATTTTGAGAGTCTCAGCTGCAGATCCCAAGTGAATCAATTTAGTATCACGGATGGCCGATACTTTCACTAGCGCTTGCGGGACAAGCGCGTTCAGAAGCTCCAGTTCATCTTGTGAGCCTATGCGGGCGCCAATACAATTGACTAATGCGGCCTCAGGACTTGTCTCGAGGGCATCCTCAACCTCTTGTGCAAAACGAACAAGATCCTTTTGAGTGCGAATGCGGGATACAGATAGCGGTTGATATCGGTCACCACCCGAGTCCAAGATACGTTGCCCTAGGTAGCCACCTGAGCCAAGAATTAAAGCGCGACCCGAGTTGAGCAATCTCATTTAAATTAACTTGACTCGGTCGATCGTTGCTGATGCAGTTCCTCGAAATCCGCTGGGCGTCCCAAGTCTTTCCATTCACATTCGGCTAGAAAGCAAACCACACTTCGACCCCTTGCCCGTAAAGTCCTGAGTAAATCCGGCATATCTAAACGTTCATTGGGTTGGATACAATCAAGAGCGCTGCCCCGCAATCCGTAAATCCCCGTACTAACTACAAAGCCAAAAGAAGGCTTTTCGTCGTAAGCGGACATTAACCCCCTTTCGTCAAAATGAACAACACCATAATTAGAGTCAAGACGCCGCTCAACGCAAGTGATTACGGCCTCAGTAGATTCATTGAGCCTGTTCAAGACTTCACGGAAATCAAGATTTGTGAAAGTATCGCCATTGATAACTAAAATGCTGTCTTCTGCCGTGACCCCGCGCACGAGTGCCAATGGACCCGCCGTTCCAAGCGGTTTGTCTTCCCGTGTGTAATCGATTCGCAATCCAAACCGTTTGCCGTTCCCCACCACCGCCTCTATCAGGTGGCCCAAGTGACCCAACGTGATCGTAACCTCAGAGATGCCTGCAGATGCAACACCCCTAAGCAAATGCTCAATGATGGATTCATCTTCGGAAACGGGCATGAGAGGTTTAGGAAGGATCGCTGTATACGGTGCAAGACGCCGGCCTTGGCCGCCCGCTAGAATTACAGCCCGCTCTCCCACCCTAGCCCTCCCAGATTGAAGTTGATGTACACTATCCATACCGTTGACCTCGAGAAGTTGTCGGCGTCCTGTGTGAATCGTCCGAACGGCAACTTATTTGCTCTTCGTCCTGAGCAACATCTTAAGTTTACAGGAATCTGTCAAGGCTCGTCTTTATTGATCACTGGTGCAGCCGGTTTTATTGCCCAATCAACGCTTCCACATGTGCTGGCGACTGGGCCAAAGCGGATTTATCTTCTTGATTCTTCAGAAAACGGGTTGGCGGCCTTAGCTCGAAAACTCGTCGCGACTCGCCGCCAGGGGCATCCAACAGAAATTTACATGGTTCTGGCTGACGTGACTTCGCCGCTGATCCGGCGTGCAATTCGCGAAATGGGAGATCTAGATTTGGTGTTGCATTTCGCCGCAGTCAAGCATGTCCGGACTGAGCGTGACACTGCTTCAGCTTTGCGTATTCTCGATGTCAATGTGAGAGGAACAAAGCTACTTCTAGAGGCACTTGGTGAAATGGATTCCCCCCCACAGGTTTTCGCAGTAAGCACCGACAAGGCCGCCCGTCCTACCAGCATGATGGGTGCGAGTAAATTGATCATGGAAAGCATGTTGTGGGCGTACACGGGTCATTGTACGAGCGCTCGTTTTGCGAATGTTTTATTCTCCTCCGGTTCAATCACGGAATCTTGGCTTGATCGAATTGCAAGGAGTGAACCGCTCAGTGCGCCCCTGGATACTTATCGATACTTCGTCACACCTGAGGAATCCGGACTTATATGTGCCAATGCGGTCACTGCAGTAGATCGATCAATCGTCATTCCCGATACACCCTTAGTGCAGCCGATCAGCCTCATCGACCTTGCCCGCAACTTTTTAGCTTTCCACGGTAAAACTCCTGTCTCAATCTCAATGGAAACATGGAACCAAGACCCAACCATCACTTCCCCAACTAACTATGCCCAAGACGAGTACCCCCTCGTCTGCACTCCTCGTGATACGACAGGTGAGAAGAAGCAAGAGGAATTTCTGCAGTCCGAAGAGACACTGGTTAGTTGGACGGAGGATCTTGGCCTCATACGGAACAACGAATCCGTCGTCGTTGAGCCGCTACTGAGTCAAATAAGTTATTGGATCGATCATTCCGATTCGAAAGTGAACGTAAACGAACTGCGGAAAGAGATTGCAGCTATCGTTCCAGGATTTCAAGTGGTTGCTCCTTCAGCGTCGTTGGATTCTCGGATCTAAGTCATGTGTGGCTTATTTGGTGTGATTCGGCCCGGAGGAGTGTTGAAGGCTGATGATGATGTTCTAGCAAAGCTGGGCGCACAATTGCTGCACCGGGGGCCAGACGGTTCAGGTTACATTCGAGATGGGCAAGCTTTGCTCGGCATGCACCGACTCAGTATCATGGATCCAGCCCACGGCTGGCAACCGTTTTGGAGTGAGGACCAGCGCTGGGGCGTCCTTGGAAATGGGGAGATCTACAACGCCAGCTCCCTTCGTGAACATTTGAAGGTAAAGGGTCACACATTCGCTACAAGATCCGACATAGAAGTCGTTCCTCACATGATGGAAGAATTTGGCAACGATACTTTCATCCGTTTGCGAGGAATGTTTGCACTAGTGATCATTGATCGAAGAAACGACAACATACTTTTGGTGCGTGATCGGATGGGGGAAAAACCTCTCTGCCTATTCAGTGATGGGGAAACCATCCTTCTGTCGAGCGAACAGAGTAGTTTCGTAAGAGCTGGCGTTGCGCCCTTAACACTCGACAACGACCAATTACCCCGTTACCTCCTGCATGGCTTTACTCCAGAGCCGGATTCGCTCATCAAAGGTGTTCGAAAAGTACCAGCAGCACACTTCATAACGATTGGGCTCGCAGACGGTGATATTTCAGAGACCAGATACTGGGATCCACTCGACGAAGTAGGAAACCGCCCGCTCTCAAACCCCGACATCGCACTCGCAATCGAGAATGCCGTTGTGGCCACCTGTACAAGCGATGTACCAGTGGGAATTGCGCTCTCTGGTGGCCTCGATTCCTCGTTAGTGGCTGCGATCGCAAGTAAGACACGTACCGACTTAAGCGCCTTCACAATTGGGTATTCGACTAGAAGCCCAGATGAGTCATCTCTTGCACAGGGCCTAGCCGCGCATCTGGGAATTGAGTGCCATACCTCTATCCTCGATACCGAAAAGATCGCACGTGATTTTGCTGGTGTGTGTGCGGCGCGAGATGAGCCAATATCTGACATCGCGGGGCCAGCCCTCTCTGCTCTACCTCAAGCTGCCAGAGCGGCGGGGGTCCCAGTTCTCTTGACAGGCATAGGTGGCGATGAACTGTTCTGGGGATATGACTGGACACGACAGCTAGCCGTATGGACCTCAAACTATCTTGAGAACCGTATGCAAGGTCGAAATGTGAGGCGCCCTCGGTTCAGCCCCATTCCCCGGGTGAGACAGGCTCAGGTTGATTGGATCACTGCGGTGGGTGGACTGATTCAGGATTCGCAAATGAGGGCGTTCATGAGTCAGAACGTTCGAGAAGGACTCGCACCGCTTCCCTTCTATGAATTTCAACCCGGGTACCGCTCGGTTAGTCGGGCTGTCAAAGACCTCGTTGGCCTTCCAAAAAAACCTCAAACAGCGGAGTTTTTTGGTCGTGCTGATCCAGCGTGGGTGGGTGCCTTTTACACCATCGCAAGCAACGAGACGTACCTCCGTGTGAATAGCCTGGTACAAGTCGATCGTCTAGCAATGACCTACTCAATTGAGAGTCGAACTCCTCTCGCAGATGCGGATCTCACCACAACTATTTTGTCTGGACGACTAAGCAATAGGGATCAATTCTTGCCACCAAAATCACGGCTACGGGAAATTGCTCGAGAGTATTTGCCTGCTGAGATTGTTAACCGCCCAAAGCGCGGCTTTACACCTCCTGTTCGCGAATGGATTCGAGCAATTTGGCAAGCGAACAGGGACGCCCTCTCCGGAGAAGCAATAATTTCCAACACCACACTCAACCCTGAGTATGTGCAATCTTGGATGAGCAGTCCGACGGATCATTCAGGTCGCATAAATCAAATTGCCTTGAGACTTCTAACCCTTGAACTGTGGCTGCGATCACTCGAGTAGTGCTAGCGCCAATCCGAAACAAATTTTTCAAATGCCTTACTGGCTAAGCGGCGCGACACCTGCTTTTTGGGTCGAAACTCCGCCATACGGCCATGCATCGAAACCAATTCGGCGAAAGACTCAATTGGCCTGTAATGCGGTCTGTCTGCATAGTCATCAAAAAGCAGAGCCCAATCGGAATCCGACTGATTTAGGACGACAGCCAAAGCACACGCAACCCGAAAGCGTCCGTCCACCAGAATCAAGTCTGACTGAAATTCCGAGCCAAGGGCTGTCCACGGCGCAAGGGGATAGTTCCTCCAGATTTTCGGCCTGGGCACGGATGGGAAAATGGGTTTTCCCCAGGGACCTGTTGGGCCAATATCTCCGTGGAGAAATTCCATGCGACTGCTCAATAATCCTTCCCGAACTTCATGACACTTTCGTTTCACTGTCGAGAGAAAGCGTGAATCGGACTCCACAACAACCATGGGCACTGAAGTTTGCGCAACTGCCATAGTTGAGGCCCCTGAACCGAACTCCAAATACTGATTGGAACGATTCACTAGATCATGAAAAGCGAGTGATCCCTCTATACCAAAAGGCACCGCTTGGAATTGGTAGGCATTCCAATTGGGCGGGTTCAGAAAAAACAGTGCAGAGTCCTTAAAGGCACTGATCCGGGATCTAAGTCGAACCTTAATCTCCAACGTATGCACGGGATAAGACTAGGGCTCATATCATCTAAAGCTCAAATGGCTTTCAATTTTTCCATCGAACTTGAACAACTAAGGACTATCTTCGGGTAACTCCAATTTGTAAAGTTCCACCAGTCGCCGTGTCAAGCAACGTTCGCAGAACGCCCAAGTGCTCGTCGCATCGGAGCCTCGATCGCATACCGATAGATAGATGCTGGATAGCCCGCGGCACGAATCAGCACCCTGCTTGGAGTTCTCCGAGTGTCCGGAACTGCATCAATTAGCCCAATAGTCCGAAGGTACTGCAATCGAGCTGCCATGTCCTCCAGGGCGTAAGTACTGGACGGATTAGTTCGGTAGTACCCATGAATCTCAGTGATGAACCCGAACTGGCCAGCCATCCCAAGACGCAACCAGAGGTGGTAATCCTCAATCGCTCTGAGTTCGACACTTTCATCAAAACCACCCAAAGCCACCAATGCACACCTTCTCACAATTGCAGATGAGCATGAGACTGCATTCCAACGTTTCAAATTCGTGATTGAACTTCTGTGAATTGGGTTGGGGAGATGGCGCAGGGTTTCTAAACTCTTACGACCCGGATATATCCACATGGCTGAATGCGCCATGGTTAGTTCAGGATGGGTTTCCAACACTTGGACTTGACGCTGAAGTTTCCAAGGCACCCATAAATCATCAGCATCGAGAAACGCAACAAACTTTCCTCTTGATTCCGCGATTCCCCTATTGCGGGGGACCGCGGGACGGTTGCTGTTGCTTGCCAGTTTGACAAGTCTCACTCGGGAATCCTCGAGACAGTATTGTTGAATGAGTGAGACCGTGCCATCGGTTGAGCCATCATCAATCACGATCACCTCGATATTTGACAAAGTCTGTGAACTGACGGACTTGAGTGTCTGAGGTAAATACTTCTCCATGTTATAGGTGGGAATTACGACTGAGACAGTTGGCTCATTGCCAGAAGATGATCTGAACATCAGGTTTCAGACCTCCTGTTCACGCGTGGCCAGGAGACCAATCGCCGGACTCATGGGCTCGAAACCCAGTTGTTTAATCATACGCTTGAGAGCGAATGACGCCTGCATCGGTCGATGAGCAAGCCCTGTCAGTGCTTGGCTTGATATTTGATCGATGAGAGCGGCATCCAAATTGAAGGCTTCGGCAACTGTGAGAGCAAACTCATAGAGTGTCAGTGAAGTTCCGCCGCTTAAATTGACCGGTCCGGTAGTTTGCGC
Source organism: uncultured Actinomycetes bacterium (assembly GCA_903918595.1). Classification (GTDB taxonomy): domain Bacteria; phylum Actinomycetota; class Actinomycetes; order S36-B12; family S36-B12; genus CAIXFB01. The sequence continues at coordinate 24,075 of CAIXFB010000301.1, read as the reverse complement.
CCCTACTCCACGCCAGATGGCCATTGCCGCATCAGATGCAGCGAGCGGCTGGGTGGTGACGTCATTGACTATGCGCAGTCCCGATCAAAATCGCAGCGATCTGACCCAATCAGCAACGGGATTACTGCGGATTCCGTGAAGTTGCCATCCATACAAGAGGATGGGGCGGGGAACGAAGGCACTTGGCCGGATCGAGCGGACCGTAGTCTCAGCCATCGCCTTAAGTCGCCGCTAGTCGTTTACCGATTGAAGGGGGCTGTAATCAGAGTATACAGTCGATGAACCACCGAAGACAGCGTTGGAAGAGACGAAAGTCAAATGCGCACCAACGTCGCGGCACCAGCGGGCAAGATCGGCACCAACTTTGACATTGATGTCTTGGAAATCAGCGCTGTTTCCTTGAACTGCATCAACACTGCCCTCAGCGGCGGTGTGAATGATTACGTCAGGGCTGATATCTGCAAGAAGGACAGCAAGGTTCTCTGAGTCACGGAAGTCAATATCCACGGCTCGCGCGATACCAGCAGCGGGAAGCCTGCTGGAGTCACGCGACAGTGCCACAATCTCGGCACCTGCAGGAGCGGAAGCGATCAGGTACTGTCCAAGCAATCCAGTAGCACCACTGAGGAGAATCCGTTTAGAGGCAGGGTATCAACTCAATGGAAGTAACTAATGAGACTGGCGGATTATGCTCAACCTAGGGTCTGGCGCTGCACCATTCCTGCCAATGGTGCTCTGGACCAATTGACAGGAAATTCTGTTTACAAGCTGCGCTTCATGAAGACCAAATCTAGCTCGGTATGAACACTAGTGATTTTCAGATCGCTGGCGAGCGGTAAATCGACGTAGTAGCCATTCACCCACTTCTCCAAGAGCAGATCCTGATGTGTTGAACCATGGCGATTCTCGTAATCGACTTGAACCTTGTTGATCGGCAAGTTCACGAGCCTAGAGTGATCAAAGCATACGCCCCAATTTAATTGGGCTTCCGCCGCAAATACTTGTAGCCCAGCCTCCAGAGTATTTGGTGAGGAAAAGTCGCAAGCTCTTATCAAATCTCTAATCACGTCTGTCATGAAGATGTTGCCGTCAACTGATAGTGGGTAGGCCCAGTCACATTGGCCGTTCCTCCAACGCCATACCCACAGGTTTCCAGAATCTTGCTGTTCCCCAAACGGATCACAATCCTCGTTTAGGTCAAGCTTTCTCAGTGACGGCTGACCTTGTGAACGCCCGAACATGTAACTCCACGTGATATTTCGGCCAAGCTTCATGGACGGAATCACGTTGATCGAAGCAAGGGAGGCGAAAACGCTGATGTCTAACTCGCGGATGAACAGGATGTCATCTACCAAAAAACATGGTCTTTGTCTCGACACCTGCCATGACGGTTTCAAGGGTACCTCGAAATGCACCGTAAGTAGCCTCCGAGTGGAAGGTCATCTGATCTGATCCGTGGGCCGCTTCCACTTCCGCGTAGGCGGCAAGGTACCGCTCTGAGGAGGCCGAGAAAATGATTTCCAATCTTGCATTACCTGTGACTGCCAACTTGTATGAACGGAGAAGCGCGTCCAGTTGTATGGGTCGATCTTTTGAGAAGACCACACCTGTCGTCTCTACCGCCGGTCCTCTTGGGCTGCAACCTTAATTAGTTGCGGGTCGCATCCAAGTCAGGGCGTCCATAAACGTGTAGATGTACCTAGTCACACCAGTTCGCATGGCGCTGTCCGCTTCCCTTTCAGTTCCTATTTCGACAGCGCTACGCGGTTGGTTCTCCACATCAAGTTCGTGGTTCGCGTGCCGCAAGCATGCTGTGCGCTCACACTGTACGCTTCCTGAAGAAGAGTGAGCACACCATATCCAGGATTCACCCGAATAAATGTGAAACAGCCGCGTGACCATTCCCGGGGCTGGAATCGCAATTGCGCAAATTCTGCATGTTGAGTTGAAAGATATTTCAGCCTGACCTACCCTCTAAGTAATTGTTAAAAATGTAATCCTCAATTGACCGAAACTCGAGAGCTTTTTTAAGATTTGCGTGAATTGCAGGTAAGCGGCTCAAATAGTCATTCTCACTAAGGCTGGGAATGATTCTTCTCAGATCGCGCCAGCCATTGAAGGAGATAAAGCCACCAGGATCGAAAAAATGATCAAGATTCCGGGCGCCAAGATAAATCGGGACAGTGCCTGTAGCAAAGCAATTCAACAACTTCTCAGTGAAGTAGCGGTCATCAATGAAGTTTTCAATGACGATAGAATACCTGTAATCGCGGAGAGTGTCGTAGGTAGAAATTCTTGCATTAGTTCGCCAATGTTGCCTGTACACATCGACGTTGAGTTTTGTGCTTTCCAACCACAATGCCCACAGATACCGGCGCCGATGAAGTGGAGTTTGCAACTTGTTCGAAGTGAGCATTGAGACCATCAGGGACTTCGGGATCACTCCAATTTGTCCTCCTGCATAAGTCCCGCCGATCCAAATGCCACCACCCGGAATCCAGCGAGTATTTTCGAAGTCTTCTAAAAGCTTCTCACTGTGCGTGAAGACCATCTCATAGTCAGGGATAACTTTCCTCACACGGGAATACACGCGAGGAACGATGCTCTGTGATTCAAGAAGAAGCCCGAACCTCTTGGATTTGGGAACAGAATGATAATTATATCGATACATGTCTTCGTGCGTAATAACCGTGGGCAAAGTGCCTAAGTGATTTCCTCGCCGCCACACAATACTGTCCGAAAGGACTCCAGCAACGCAATAGTCATCGTTTGCAAAATACGAGTCGACGAGATTTATCTCTGTCAATGACACGTGAGAAGGATACCAGCACTGGCTGACCATGATCTCGGTAGAACTAACGGTGGTGTCTCCTTACGGGTATAGGTTCGGAGGCGACGTCCAAGTTAAGGAAGAACGTGGCTCGTTAGTCAAATGAAGCTTCGGCTACGACTGCTAGTGCGAGAAGCGTCTCTGACGATGGTACCTATCCAGAGTTCTGTGCACGCGCAAGTACTGATGCGGGGAAGTTCAATCGCTTCAGGTCAGACCCTAAATATCAGGTGGTCTTGGAGCACCTCACTGTTGAGCAAGGTAAGCAGATTTTTCGACATTTAGAGTCACTGGGCATTCCGCCTCTCAGGCTAGAACATCTCACCCGTGTTGCGGAGAATAAGGTGGCAGACAACCCTCCTGAACTCCCTGAGATGGGTCAAGTTGAATTGAGTCCGACCACCCTTCGATATCTCAAAGTCGCATCGGATATCAATACTCACTTTGACATCTCGCAGATTCAAAGCCTTGCTGGGATCGAAGTGGGCTATGGAGGTCAGACTCGGGTGCTTGATGCCGTTGGGATTGGAAATTCATACGTGATGTTCGATCTCGATCCAGTACTGAAATTAACTGCTCGTTACTTGGAGTGCCTTGTACTAAATGGAAGGCACGATTTGATTACTCTTGACCGAACCAAGTAACTTGAACCGGATTCAACTCTGTTAATGTCTGGACTGTCCGAATGACGTCACCCACTACAAATCAAGTGCTTTGAAAAGGTCCTGAGGCATCCGAAGGGTGGATTTCTAATCATGCATGACTGTTGGGATTTTGACCGTTTGAGCCGGGAGGAGTGGGCAGCAGCACTCAAACCAGACATACTGCCAGAATTCCACGAAGCTTTCCCTAGCAATTATGTGTTGATGTGGGGACATAATCAGTAGCACAATTTTCAATGTCGTTTCTTTAGCTTGGTGAGGTGATTTAAGTGGATGCTACTTCGACTAGCGCACGCAATAAGGTTCGACAATTGCGACATAAACTTTCTCGCATGATGGGGAAAGCGCACTTGAGGGAATTGAACAATAATCCGGATCTTTCCACAGGTAGTGCAACCGCAGCACGCATCAACGAGCTCTTGAAATTGAACCTAGGTATTTCGTATCTCGAAATAGGAGTGGCGCACGGCGAGACGTTGGAGTCAGTGCGCGCCGAGCGGCGCACAGGAGTTGACCCAAGCCCTGTATTCGCGTTGGACCGGCTTCCACGAGGGCTTTCATTCCACAGCGTGACCTCAGACCAGTTTTTCGCGCGTTTGGATCAAAGAGTGTCTTTTGACGCCGTGCTGCTGGATGGCCTTCACGCGTTTACTCAAACTTACAGGGATTTACTTAACGCACTTAAACATTTGGGACCTCGTGGCTTTATTCTCATCGACGACACGGTACCTGCTGATGCTGCTTCTGCAATCCCAAGCCAAAAGGAAGCAGTTCGTGTGGCAATTGCTTCCAACTTGCCTTTCCCCCGACCGTGGATGGGAGACGTGTACAAGGTTGTCCAGACGCTTTCAATAGCTCATCCAGACTTAGAGTATTACACCTACGTCGGATCCGGTCGTCACCAAACTGTCGTTTGGAGGAAACTTGGACATAAACCGCTTGATACGGAAAGTTTGCTGGGTGAATCATCCTCACCTATGGAATTCGATCAGACCTGGACACAGTCTTTGCCTGAGTGGTTTCACGCGGCGACTGATGAACAAATACAGAAAGCTTTCGAACAATTTATCGCGAGATGAAGTCAACGACCGAGTTCACTAGAGAATTTTTGCGGCGCCAAGCACCTCCACATCGAAGTTTGGGTCGAACAGTTGCCACGCACCAAAAACAACTCGACCCAAAAGCGGGCACCACCATCTTCGCTGCAATATCGTAAATAGAATTCTTGGCAGACCCAATATTCGATCCACGTGAGGCACTCTCCCTCGAGAGCATCGATGGTCTTTTTGCTGAAGTCCTCCGTTGCCATCATCGAACACCGCCAATACCTGATGGTGTTACGACGACCAATTGAACCCACCTTGGACTCCCCGATCGGAGTGAAGAATCATTTTTACCGTTATATATGCGTTCACTGAGTGGCGTAGACCATTCACGGCCACAGATAATCTCATGCTAGAGACACTAGAATATGTCCCACGAAACGTAGTGGTACGCAGTACAGGATTGCGCACAAGTAACGCTTCTGAGAACCTCTGATTTCTTTAATAATGTCGAGGGCCCATTTCTCATTCACGTGTTCAGCAGTGAAATTACACTCGAGTAAATCAGCATTGACCGGTGTCCTGGGTTTTTTGCCTGATTTGCGATTGGGGCGAATAGTGTTGGAACACAAAATGCCTTCTAGTCGTTAGAGATGGATGCGGCTCTTACCCTTAACGGCATGAAAAATTCCCAAACCCTTAAAACCCAGGGCAATGAAGATTTCATTTCTCCGCGCGATCGAAACAACATCGCGACGGTACTCCTCCGGATTAGATAGGGAAGAAGTCCCACCATTCCAACAGCGTCAAACTCTACAGATTGATGTCTATTGCTTATGGTCACTGCCGATAAACTACACAACAGGCTCTTCGGCCCGCTCATGCGTCAGGGTAGAGCGTGAAATCTCAAACGCCTCTTCTAAGACGAATCGAAATCCCTGAGGAGTTCCGCTATCGATATAACGTCCTTCCTGCACGACGGCGAGTACGTTGCCCCCACGATCCAACAAGCTCCGAATGGAATAGCCCACATGTGCTGTGCCTGGGTCTATGTCCGCTAACACGCGCTTTTGAAACCCCATGGCTCCCCAAAAGTATCGGAAAGTGCACTCCGGATCCTTGTCAACGGAATCCAGAACATTGCCGTTTGCGCTAATGTCAATTTGTCCAAGTTGCCCTCTCTGATCTGGCGCAATGGCCCAAGCCGCCAGGACCATGTCGATTCCTGGTGACAAGGATTCAGCGATCTTGAGGTATGGATTGGAACGAGTAAAGAAGGTGTCAGGCATACCCAATAGAAATCCTGATCCGTCAACCCAGCTCAGTGCCCGACACACCGTCTCAGACATTGTTTGGGTTTCCATTACAAGGACAGTCACCAGATCATCGATGTACGGTGCAATCAACATGGCGTTTTCCGGCCTGGTAGGAATTAGCACTTGGTCAACCGATCCTCTCAACGCCTCAATATGGCGTCGCAACAAAGTATCTTCACTCGACGTTACTGGGAGAAGGAATTTGGGTAGTCCACCAAGTCGAGTCGCTGTCCCCGCCGCTGGCAAGATGCCGATCATTCCCCTAGACTAGTGCCTCTCTTGGTCCTGTGTCAGCGGCTCTAGCAGGGTCTCGAAGTATCTGTATCGCCTTGCACCTCGGATCAGGCAAAGGGGAAGATGGTTTGGAAAATTCGCAATGTCGTGTCGAGTTGCTCTTGCCGACACGTGATGATCTCGTCGGCGCATTGCGTGTCATTGATGAATTCAAACATCAGTCTTATCGGGACGGATGTTCAATAATCGTCAGTGTGAGCGACCCAAACTCTTGGCTCAAGTTTGAGCAAGCTTTGAATGGATTGTCAGGGGTGAAACTCCTTCCTCCAGATGGGGACCTGACACTTTACGGAAACTTTCGACGACTTGTATTGGCCTCTACCGCAGAATGGATTTCCATCTGCGCTGACGATGACTCAATTCCACGGAACTTTACGAGTTTGGTGGCACACCCACTGCCAGAGAAAACATGCCTTGTTTTGCCCCCTATCGAATTGAGGCCTTACGATAGGGCCACGGCTAAGTTTGGAGATCTGCTTGATCGTCTTGAACCCATTTCAGCCGGCAAGCGTCGAATCGAGGTTGCCCGGGAGATTCAACCTACGTGGGTCTTTGGCCTCTGGCGCGGAGATTGGCTTAGGTCCGCCTTCCCGCCCAATGATTTCGATTGGCTTGATTGCGCACTGCTCCACAAGGCAATAATGTCAAACGCCGTATCTTGGGTCAGTGAAGCAGACCCTCTTGTGTGTGGCTACAATCCGAATCGTAGGCCTTGGGCGGTTGACCCCGCAGGTCATTCGACTCTCGAGTGGAAAATTTACTGCCAACAATTCATACGTTCCGCTTCATTGACCACGCGCCTATTGTGGAGGCTGCGGGTTGAAAGATTTTTTGACTCCATTGCAGAGCAACTGAATCGGAAATGACGAAGTCTCCCAGATCATTATTTCCTTATTCGCGCAGACCTGTCCACTTCATACTTAGAATACCCCTTGTTTGCGAGCTGAGGTCAGTAGAGTTCCTGGTTACTTCCGGTGGGAGCCCTCCTTCATGAAGACTAAACTATTAGTTCCCAATTTCAATCTGTACCCATTACTTGTTTCGATCTATAGTTTGGGTCTTATGGAAACTCTGAACTGAGTTGCGTTGCCGGGAACTCCATCCTCTAACATCAATGAGGTCATTCGGCTTTCAGCGGTAAGGTAAGGAGGCTTTTGTGTCACTTCAGATTAGGCATCTAGAGCTCTAGTCTTCTGACAACCGAAAGAGGCAGAATGCTTAGTAGTATTAGAAGCGCTTTGGCACTCCTTGATCGAAGAAGTAAACGAATACTACTTCTTCTTGTTTTAGTTCAAATGATGCTGGCTTCCTTGGATCTGCTTGGAATTTTATTGCTAGGCTTAGTGGCAGCGATTGCAACCACAATGGTTACCGGTGATGCGCCATCGTTTTTGATTGACATATTGTCACGATTCGGATTATCTGAGACCAACGAGCTGGAATTGACAATTGTTCTAGCAATCGTCGCCGGAATTACTTTTATATCTAAATCGGTTCTCAGTTTTATTCTCGTCAGGAAGTCTTACCGATTTCTTGCTAACAGGCAGGCAATAATTTCCAGCCGACTGGCGGCTCGGCTTCTATCTAGGCCACTGCTAGAAGTTCTCGGGAAGCCAAGTCAAGAGACGGCCTACGCCCTGACAATTGGAGTCAATTCCGCCACACTTGGGGTCCTTGGGGGAGCAGTTGTCGTGGCTGCCGAAGTTGCTGTACTAATCGTAGTCGCGGTAGGTCTAATGGCTATTGATCCATTCGTAGCAATTCTCACCGTTGTATATTTTGCATTCATAGGCGTTATCTTGAGCAGAATTTTGGGTGCGAGGGCACGTCGTCTTGGAACTGTCTCTTCCCAGGCAGAAATTGAAAGTTACCGTGCCGTTCAGGATGCAATTCGAACTTATCGAGAGGTCTCAGTTTCTGGTCGTCGAGGAATAACTGTAACCCAATTTCAAGATCTGCGATGGCGAGCAGCGCAAGTTCAAGCGGAAATGCAAATTATGAGTCAGATCTCAAAATACATATTCGAGATTTCTTTGGTGATTGGCGCCGGTGCACTTGCTTTCTCTCAAGCGCTCACCAGAGATGTCTCCGTTGCTGTGACTGTTATGGCAATCTTTCTTGCGGCAGCATCTCGAACAATGCCTGCCTTGCTCAGACTCCAGCAGGCATCCTTGAATATTAGAAATGCGGCTGGTGTTGCTGCACCAACATTTGAACTCAATGAGCAACCTTGGATTGGCGAATATGACCCAACTACTGCCTCCCAGAGCAGATTCCAAATAATGGAGGGCATCCGTTTCGGGCACCCTGACTTCGAACCTTCGATTGAGCTAAAGAACATCGTGATGTCGTACCCAGGAGCAGATTCACCCGCTCTTTTCAATATTTCCTTAACCGCAAAAACTGGAGAATCATTGGCTCTTGTGGGACCGACGGGCGCGGGCAAGTCGACCCTTGCCGACGTAATTCTTGGCGTTCTCGTCCCTGACGAGGGTTCCGTAACAATTGGCGGAATCTCCCCTGGTCAAGTGGCTGCTACTTGGCCAGGTGCAGTCGCATATGTTCCCCAAGAGACGTCAGTTTTAGAAGGCACCATCCGCCAAAATGTGGGATTAGCGCTTCCAACGGATGCACTTGATGATGAACAAATCTGGGAGGCGCTAGAGCGCGCTCATCTTGCGGCATTTCTGCGGGAGCAACGGGATGGGCTGGATACCGTGGTGGGTGAACATGGAGTTAAACTTAGTGGGGGTCAGAGGCAGCGTCTAGGACTAGCAAGAGCGTTGTATTCTCGTCCTAAATTGCTCGTGATGGATGAGGCTACAAGCGCCTTGGATTCTACAACTGAGCAAGCTGTTTCAGAGGCCATACAAGAACTGGAAGGCGAAGTTACACTCGTTGTAGTTGCACACCGCCTCGCCACCATTCGCAATTGCAGCCAAGTCGCTTACATAGAAGGTGGAGTGATCAGATCGATTGGAAGTTTTGATTCAGTGAGAAAGTCTGAGCCGAATTTTGATCACCAAGCCACCATACTAGGCTTATGATTTTAGAATTTCAGTTCAGACCATTACCATAAAGTCAACAACTGCTTATGTGATACAACTACTTGAAGAACTTGGCGTCTAAAGTGGTTGCATTCAATTATGGATTTCTCGGCATATTACATAGAGGTTTTCCCGAACACTTCACGTATCGCAGAGACGGCTTCGGGATTGCCAATGTTTCGAGATATGCAACGGCAAGACTCTGACCAAATTGCCTTTTCCCTTGGTGATCTTTGAACAATCGTGTTCGTATAGAGAACAAATGAACTCAGCAAAAGTCTTCGTAACACCTGCACTATATATGGAGTAATGATAAAAAAACATAATTTTTGCTGGTTCGCATCAGTCAACAATCAACACACCCGACAACACTTAAGAAACTACTCATAGTCAGATAATTGCGAGTTTGGAATCAGATTTGCAATCTGGCAGAATATTGAGGAACATTCCTCATGCTTGTTCAGTCAGCGATGGGACATCGGATGAGTTCAAATAGAGCTTTAAGCGGCAAACGCTACCTACTTGCAGCAGAATACGTCGAGTTTGGTGGCACACGTGCTTACTTTAAAGATTTACTTCGTTTTTATAGCAACAACGGAGCTGATGTCGTGGCAGTAACATCATTCGCACGAAAAGATCCTGACATGACATTGTTTGTCGAGTCGCTAGGATTCCAATTGATTCGATATTCCGATGTCATTGCTCCCTTGAGATGTGAACGCGACGATTTGCGACCCGCGATCTGGTCAAGAAATCTCTACAACACCGAAGTGAGCATGTTCTCCACTTTAAGAGCTCAGTACGGTTTAGACGCTGTCACACTATCCGTGGGCACTTCAGGAATATTTCTCAGCGCGGTCTCGGGTATGCCGAACGCCATCATGATTGCACATGGATACCCACATGGCATTCGACAAAGAACCTTAGGTCGAATGGTGCTCACTCCGCGGGTTCCTGAAAGTCTGAAGATCTTAGCCGTGTCTGACTATAGCGGAAATCAATTTAGATCAAATTGGGATGCAAGCAGAAATCGATTAAATATTCAAACAATCCGGAGCACCTGCGGTCCGGAATTATCTCCGGTTCCACTCGAAAACAGAAAGTCACTTGTAATGACCGCAGCACTGATTGAGAACTACAAAAATCCCTTCGACTGGATTGCGGTAGCAAACGAAGTGTTTCGTTCACAATCCAGTCTGGAATCATTTGCGTTTACATGGCTGGGGGAAGGATCCCAACGATCAGCTGCGGAAGCTATGGCTCGGAGGACCGGAGAGAGTTCAATAACATTTCCTGGATGGTCAGATGAATTAAGCAATTACTACGAACTGTCTCGTGTCTATTTACAAATGAGTTCAAAGGAGTCTCTTGGACTGTCAGTTGTCGATGCCCTGCGGTATGGCCTCCCTGCGGTAGTGACAGATGCCGGAGGGCTTCCTGAGGTGGTGCTGGACGGTGTAAATGGCTTTGTCGTGCCGGTCGGGGACGTTAATGCAGCAGCAGCAGCAACTATTGAACTCCTCCGCAATGACAAACTATGGCAAAAGCAGGCAGAAGCCGCGCGCGAGTTATATCAGGAAAGGTTCAGCGCAACCTCATGGAACGACGCGCTACTTGAGGCGCACTTGACTAGTCTGAACTGATCTCATCTGAGGCATGTATTACTTGAGAAATCTGTCCTCCATTAATTAGCCGCCTCATTGTCCAGTGAACTCAATTCCTCCAGTGATTGAATAATTCAAAGTAAACTCAGAAAATGAGACTGCTTGTGTGATTATTATGCGGATAGATAATCAATAAGGGCGACGCCTCTCCGCGCGAAACGTAGTTGTTATCCCGGGCCTTTGAAGTGACCGCTGGTTTCAAAAAAACAACTTGTTTACGACCACCGTAACGATACGTCCTCACCTAACCCCGATTTCATTCACTTGATATCAGACCCAAAGTCGGGACTTCAGTGATAACGTTTGTAGGACGTCGGTGACCTTGAAAGCTATTCACGCCAAACAATTTCAATGACGCTTACCAGAGTCAGTAACGTAGTTACTCTTTTCAATCTTGGGGTTGTCACGTGGCCAAGACAGAAAATTCCGCTACAGGCCAATTGCAAGCTAAGGAGCCCCATCCCCATCAACACAGAGTCACTTCAGAAAATTGCTCGATAGCAATCTTCGTAATTCACTTCTTCCGATGAAAGACAAAAAAATTTATAGGTATTCAAATGACCTGATGCCATACCAAGTGACTTGAATTGACCCGTGGAAAACGTCAAAGAGGAAAGCGTAGACCGTCTGGAAGAGCAGTCACTGCGAGAGAATCCCTACATCCTGCCGAATCAGCCCAATTCGTTTATGTTTCCGCGACATCCGCACAGCCGAACGCTAACAAACAACACTCTAGCTGTGTGACGTTTCGGACAGAACTTCACCGCGATTGCTCAGCAAATGCCCATAGAGATTCGGTTCCGCAAAAGTGGCTGAGCAGTTTTCGTTTGAAAAGGCCATGCTGCCAGAGCATGTGTGTTTTCTAACCTATTCCCACCAGAAGTAGTCAAAACCTCATTTGCTTAACAAGGCGTCGATAGGGACCAAAACATTCAAACATTACGCTTATGAAATTCAAGCAACAGCCCAACAAACCTTTCAAGAAGCTCATCCATTGGTTCAGGATAGAGACCAACATAGAAACCGCGATTGTGTACAATATCGGCACCCGGGAATACTCCCGAAAACACGGAGGGGAATCTAGCTCGCACCGGATGTCGAGCTAGATTTCCCGCAACGATTGGGCGTGTCTCGATTCCATTGTCATCGAGAAACTCAGTTAATGAATCTCGAGAGTACGGCAACAAGTCTGAAAGCAACAAGGGCAGCGCAAACCAACTGGGAGTAGCTCTCCGATCAACTGTTGGCAGTGTAAAGAAGGTAGCCATGCCGGTTTCTTCGAGAAGCCTGACAAACAAGTCAAAATTGCGCTTTCGGCAGTACTCAAATCCGTCAAGTCGCCTCAATTGCTCAATACCGAAGCCCGCCTGCAATTCAGTTGGTCGAACGTTCAATCCCCACTCGATAAACGTATATCGGGAATCAAGCCCTGAAAACTCACCATTGGTCTCTCCCAATACCGCCTCCGGGTTCCTTAGATTTCTGGACCATCCATGTGCTCGCAAGAGACGAATGCGCTCTGCAATTTCCTCATGAGGCGTTAGAACCATGCCACCTTCCATGGTGGTGATATGGTGACTGAAGAAAAATGAGAATGACCCGCCCGCGCCAAAGGTTCCAACCGATTTTCCTTGCCACGTTGCTCCCAGAGCTTCGCAACAGTCCTCGAGAATTATGGCTTCTGAAGCCGAGGCAATCTCCAGAATCTGATCCATGGGGGCTGGGTTTCCCATCAAATGGACTGGGAAGATCGCTCGCGTATTCGGGGTCAACTTTCGCTGGAGATCATCCATCGACATATTCAAGGTAGCTGGGTCTACATCGATGAGGACAGGAGTCAGCCCTGCCATTAAAACCGACCATATGTGAGTGGGCCAAGTCACTGCTGGGACACACACTTCATCGCCAGGATGTAATTTTCCACCAGAATTCTCCATTTGCGACAAAACTAACAAAAAGTCTGCTGAAGAGCCGCTATTCACCATGACTGCTTGGCTGGAATATCGAGTGCCGAATTGTTCCTCGAAAAGTCGGGTCTTGTTCCACATGCTTGTTCGAAAACTCGTCATTGATTCCACTGCCTGCATCACTTCATCTACCCCATAGGAAACAGTGGCTAGGGGAAACCAGTACCGGGGATTGTCCACATTAAATGCAGTGGGTATCTCCAACATTTTTGCCCGGAGAAGTTCGCGTAATTCTTGATCTGACATTAGAGGCTCCTAGTTGTTTAATTGGGCAGTGATGAGTGATCGGTATGTCTTAATTAGTTCAGCAACACCGGTTTTAAGTCCCACTTGTGCTCGCCACCCACTGTTGGCAAGAACAGACGTATCCAGCACTTTCTGAGGCATGCCATCAGGAAATCTGTCGTCAAAAACTATTTCACCGTCAAACCCTGATAGCTCAGCCACTAATTCAGCCAACTGTTTGATTGAGTGGTCGACGCCAGTTCCTACATTCGCAATGAAAGGTACATCCTCGTTGTTCAAAACGTGAGCCACTGCCGAAGCTAGGTCATGGCTGTGCATAAGTTCACGCCGAGCAGTTCCTGTGCCCCAAACTGACACAAATTTGTCTCTCTCATCAACGGCGTCAACGAACTTCCTCACCAGAGCAGAGGTTACATGAGCCTTTTCGAGATTAAAGTTGTCCTCAGGGCCATATACATTACATGGGACCAAAACATTAGTCGAAAGTCTCCCCTCCTGCTTGAGTGCCTTTGCAAGCTGGATGCCAGCTAATTTGGCGATTGCATAAGACTCATTAGTTGGTTCGAGTAAACCCGTCATGAGCTGCGATTCAGACATTGGCTGCGGAGCATTGCGAGGGAAAATACATGAACTCGCCATAAAAACGAATTGTGAAACCTCGGCATCTGCCGCTGCGAGAAACGTACTATTTTGAATTGCCAAATTTTCCACTAAAAAATCAACTGGGTTCGCTATGTTGGCGGCGATGCCTCCCACACGAGCAGCACAGGCAACAACTATTTGCGGTCGGCAATTATCGAAAAAATCGCGAGTAGCCTCTCCGTTCATCAGGTTTAACTCACGGTGAGAAGGAGCGATCACCTGCATATCGAGAGATCTTAGATATCGGACAACTGCAGCACCCACTAAACCAGAGCCTCCCGTTACAAGAACCTTGTAATCAGAACGGCTCGGAATGGCTCTAATTTTCAATGTTTTGCCTTTTCGCACGATCGGGTAGAGTCTAAATTAGAGGTCTACTGAGAGACTTTGATATTGCTTTTGGAGAAACCTACAGTATTGGATCCATGCAGTGAGCGCAATCTGATTAACTTTCGAGGTAAGCGATAAAGTTTGTCCGACGAACCCTAATTGTTTGAATGGAGGTTAATTCGGAAGTGACAATCTATATTGAACCACTCGGAGGCTTAGGAAATCAGCTCTTTGTATATGCCACAGGCCGCGCTAGAGCAATTGATCTCAATACTGATCTACAGGTTGATCTGCGAAACTTTAGAAATTACGAATGGCATAATTTTGAGCTCCAGACTTTTCACAGTCAGTTGTCAATCTCAGAGTCAGCCCGGTTTCCGAAGGAATTGATTCGGCGGGGATCCGACTGGAGTCGGCGTGGCTTCAGGCGAATAGGTATGAAGCCAAGATTCGGGTCCCAAAATTATGCGATAGAGGAATCCACTGTATTCGATACTCGAATAAATAAGATTCCGGACGGAACAACAATACGCGGCTACTTTCAATCACACCTGTACTTTGATCGTCATGCTGCCGCTATACGAGAAGAAGTTCGTAATCCAGTAAATCCATCACACTGGTTTCTTGAAACCTTTGACGCTCTGAATGCTCTCCCTGTTTGGTCTGCAATTCATGTTCGACGAGGTAATTACGTTGGGCTATCAAATATGGGGCTAGCGCAGGATGACTATTACTCACGCGCACTCCGGCTGCTACGTCTGAATGTAAACTCCGGCCCTCTGTTAGTTTTTTCGGATGACATCGAAGCTGCCAAAAGTATGGCTGCTTTGCAATTAACCCCAAGTTTAATCCAATTTATTGAGCCTCCTTCCGAAAGTTCCCCGTTGGAGTCACTGCTTCTGATGAGCTCCGCACATAACCTCATCACTGCAAATAGCAGTTTTAGCTGGTGGTCTGCGTGGATCGGAGATAATGAGGACAGAATGGTGATCTGCCCTAGACCTTGGCTGGATGACCCAAACTTCAACGAACGAGATTTATTACCCCCAAACTGGATCACTCTTGGTCGCGCCTGACCTTGTTATCACTACTTAAGTTAATTATCCATTTTTTTCGAAGTAGTTCGTTGTCTTGGCAATTTGCGGTGCGTGAAGAACAACCGATGGCACTTGCATTCCCCCGCGGAATCACTCGACCTAGGGGGGAATTTGATTGTGCTCATGCCGGCCCACAACGCTTTGTATAGGAAGTTCGTTGAAAGAATCGATCACTTTCGCAGATACAACAAGCGCATGAAGAAATATTTGGGACTGCCCCGAGTTTGGTTCCCTCCTAGCCTGTGAAGATTTGTCCTCGCTGGAAGGATGTCTGTCATGCCGAAAGCGTTTCCGATTGAGTTCCGCCGCGATGTCGTCGCGGTTGCCCGACAGTCCGATGCACCGATGTCTCAAGTCGCCCGTGATTTCGGCGTCTCGGAGTCGTGCCTTTAGCGGTGGCTGAAGATGGACGATATTGAAGAATGTCCCCGCCCCGGGGTGAAGCAGGGCGAGTCGGCGGAGCTGCGTGAGGCCAACAAGCGGATCCGCCTGCTGGAGCAGGAGAACGAGGTTTTGCGTCGAGCGGCGGTGTACCTGGAACGGGGCGTGAACCCAAAATGATGTATCCCCTCGTCGGTGATCTCGCTTTCGAGGGAATCCCGATCACGGTGTCGTGTCGGGTGCTGGTGTTTTCTACGACGGCGTATTACGACTGGCGCCGGAGCCCGGTGTCCCAGCGGGACTGGGATGACGCACATCTGATCAACGCCACCATGGGCGTCCACGCTGATGACCCAGAGTTCGGATACCGGCTCATCGCTGATGAGCTGATCCATGCGAAGGGCCTTCACGTTGGCGAGAACCGTGTCCAACGGGTGTGTTCGTTTCAGGGGATTTCCTCCACCATCATCAAGCGCCGCGGCTCGGGGAAGAAGGCCGGGCCTGCGGTGCATGACGATCATGTGATGCGCGACTTCACCGCTGAGACGGTGAACGTGAAGTGGCTTCTCGACATCACCGAGCATTGGAAGCTCGAGGGCAAGATCTGCCTCTGCGCGATCAAGGACTGCGCCTCTAGGCGCATCGTCGGATACGCGATCGACTCACGGATGACCTCGGAACTGGCCGTCGAGGCGCTGCGGATGGCGATCATGCTGCGGGGCCGCCCAGCCGGCACGATCGTTCATAGCGACAGAGGCGGCCAGTTCAGGTCCAAGAAGTTCTCCATGACCCTGCGCAACAACGGACTGGTCGGATCCATGGGCCGCGTCGCATAAGCCGGAGACAACGACGCAATGGAGTCCTTCTTCGCGCTCCTGCAAAAGAACGTCCTCAACCGGTGACAGTGGACAACGCGCGAGGAACTCCGCCTCGCGATCATCACCTGGATCGAACGGACCTACCACCACCGCAGGCGCCAACGAGGCCTCGGCAAACTCACCCCGATCGAGTTTGAGACCATCCACACACAGGCCGCACTCGCGGCCTGAACCCTCAACCCCGCGACGTAACTAAAGCGGGGGCAGTCCCTGTTGGCTCAACGTTGGATCTGAGCGCAAGCATTGTGGAGCGAGAGTCAGCATGGCGTGATGGTCCTGCTCTAATCCCGGGAATCATCGAAGATCGCGAAGTAGATTGGATTGGCGGCTGCGCCACGCAACTCGAACTCATCAACCCTTCATTTGCCACAAAGCCATAGTCAGTCACTCAGGCCGCAGTCAAGCACAGGTTCGTTAAGTAGGGTCCACATCGTTCCATCCGGTGGCCACGCGGGAGTCATTGCGAGTTCAACAGATGTGACTCCTTCTACTCGACACTCTTGTGCTGCACGAGCGAGCTCATCTGACCACGCTGGTGCAGGAGATGAGCGAAGTTCACTCGCGGCAAAAGCTGGGTACCACAAGCAAACAAGAAGTAGAACTCCAAGAGCAACCTTCCACCTCGCAAGTTGCCCAACCCTTGCATCAATCAACACGATTAATGAGATCAACAGAAGTGCTAACGGTGCGACGAAATACCGGAAGCTGAATGTGCCACTCACACACGGCACCAATGCGGTTGCAAGGGCAACTGAAACCAGCTGAGCGGCAACAGAAGGTCGCACTTGGTGGCCGCTCTGCTCGACTCGACCGCGAAGGATCCCGAATTGGGCGAATAGAATTAATGAAACCACCACAAGCCATGCTAGGTAAGGTGATGGGCGGAGCGTGGTGAATGGTGTAAGGGAAACCTCTCCTAGTTCGAGGCCAGGTATCACGGTCAAAATGCTGGCGACCATTCCTCGGGCCCAGTCACCCACCGATACAACTGAAATATTCATGTTGCGGCTGTTTTCAGCAGTTAAAACCACCAATGCCTGCAGAGCTAGACCCACTGACAAAGCTGCGAACCACAAGTAAGCAATACGTGAGGAGATTCTTTGCCAGTACCAGTTGAGAATAATGAAGGGTGCAAGAACTACAGTGGCGGGCATAGTAAAAGCCGTAACGAGGAGCAGAAACGAAACACCAATGTGACTTATTTCAGAGCGAGGAACGGCAATGACCAAAACCGCACTTGCTATCAGGAGCGGTGCACTCAAACTCCCGATCACACCGATCACTTCAAGTCCTGAAAGCGGCATCAGGATGAACACAGAGCCGATGCGCCCGATCCGATGATTGAGAGACCAAACCCTCGTAGCGCAACGGAGATCGAACTTGATGGGGCACCGGCAACAATCAGAGCCAACATCACAGAGGCAAGAGGCCATACTGACATCGGAAGCACTGAAACGAGTGCGGTGCTTACTCTCGGTAATAAAAGTAAGTAGCCGGCGAATGGCTCGATGGTGCATGAAACTGCATCGAATGATCGAACACACAGCGCAAAGAGACCATCTTCAGCCCAAAGAACTTGGGTCAGTGCTTCGGGGTTTCCCAACACCAGTCGCACAATCCCCAACAAGCCAACAACTACACCTACAGCCAAGGCTTCAAGTCTGCCTCTTGTTCGCATTCGGTGTCCCTGTCCCCCGTTGAGAGATACCTCCACTTGCCAGGCTAACGATAACGACTAATTCCCTCAGCTCTATGACTTGCTTGTAGCTCGGTCATTTCATCACCCGTGATCGCATGGAAGGTGAAACCTCGAGTAGTAGGGTGATGGCGTGTCAGAGGTCGAACCAGTCTTGAGTGATGACAATCCCGGCAATGGAAGCTTGAATTATGCGGATTTTGGTAAGCCAAGCCTTCTCTGGGCAGTTCGTAAGGGAACGGAACTTCTGCCTGAGGGTAAAAGGCATCTGTTGTACTTCGGTGCGATCGTCCAGCTTTCATTAGGTTTGCTCGACCTGTTGGGTATTGCGCTGGTAGGCCTTGTTGCGGCAGTGGCAGTATCGGGGATTGCCCCCGGCTCTCTACCAGATTGGGCTCAGTCACTCCTCAATTTCCTCGGACTCGAAAACTTGAGCATCTCTCAATTGAGCGTGACCATTGCATTGCTGGCCGTGACGGTTCTGGTTGCGAAGACGATTTTGAGCGCCGTCATGACACGCATCATGACCCGATTCCTAGCAAATCGCCAGGCCGATCTCTCAGTCGCGCTGGCTAGAGCATTTCTGCAAAGGCCGCTGTCTGAGGTGCAACGCTGGACCACGTCAGAGGCCACCTACGCCCTTGGTCAGGGGGCGGGGGCGGCAACTGTTTCCCTACTTGGTTCAGCAATCATCATCGCCTCGGAGGTATTCCTTTTCACCATTATTGGCGTCAGTTTGCTTTTCTTCGATCCGATCCTGACATTGGTCAGCGCAGTATTTTTCACACTCGTCGTTCTGGTTCTACACAAGGTTCTCACCCACTGGTCCTCCCGCAATGCCGCCATAATCAAGGACTCCTCTATAGATACATTGAGTGCTGTTGCAGAGGCGCTTTCAACGTACCGCGAGGCAACGGTGCTTAACCGACGAGAGTTGTATGTTGCGCGTTATGAGGGAGTAGTCACCCGATATGCCGGTGCGAGTGCTGGAAACGCCTTCATCATGGAGCTTCCGAAATATGTGCTCGAGGTAGCCCTTTACCTAGGTGTGTTGCTGCTCGGTATCGTGCAGTTCCTGACTAAAGACTGGTCGGCGGCAGCAACAACTACCGCTCTCTTCCTTGCAGCCGGTTCACGGGTTATCCCTTCCATGCTGCGGCTGCAAGGTGCGGGCATCACTATTCGCAATGCTGCCGTGATGGCGCAGCCCACGTTCTTTATGTATGACCAGTTGCAATCCACACCCGCCCAACCAGCTCAAGCAGATGCCGTTGTCTTGACTCAACACATTCACGATCGGATCGAGC
Source organism: uncultured Actinomycetes bacterium (assembly GCA_903918595.1). GTDB lineage: Bacteria > Actinomycetota > Actinomycetes > S36-B12 > S36-B12 > CAIXFB01. Next base: position 4,675 of record CAIXFB010000301.1, on the reverse strand, counting down.
AGGGCTACCCAGATCTCGCAGCCACAGTGCGTGTCGAGAACGTTTTTCTAACCTTCTCAGATGCTCGGGAACCAGTCCTCGCCGATATCTGTCTGGAAGTGCCAGCAGGGAGCTCTGCGGCTTTTGTGGGCTCTACGGGTGCGGGCAAATCTACTTTGGCAGATGTCGTGCTCGGGGTTCTGCGCCCAGATGACGGAAGGGTCCTCATTGGGGGATTACGCCCGCATGAGGCAATTGAGCGCTGGCCCGGGGGTATCGCATATGTGCCACAAAATGTGGCCTTGGTGGCCGGCACCGTTAAACAGAATGTCGCCTTAGGGCTACCAGATTATTTGATCGATGATTCACTCGTGCTGGATGCCCTCAGAAGGGCCCATCTGGCTGGATTTCTCGATGAAGAGCGTGAGGGGCTCAATACCTGGATTGGCGAACGAGGGTTCAAATTATCCGGCGGGCAACGCCAGCGCTTGGGGATTGCTCGGGCTCTTTATACCAGGCCCCGCCTGCTAGTCCTTGATGAAGCAACAAGCGCCCTAGATGCCGAGACCGAGCAAGCAATCGTGGCGACGCTTCGAGATCTTGAAGGCGACGTCACCACGATCACCATCGCGCACCGGCTGGCCACGGTGCGAGAAGTCGATCGCCTGTACTACATGGAGAAGGGGGCAATCACAGCACAAGGCACCTTTGCTGAGGTGCGAGCGCAATCCGCTGAATTCGCCAGCCAAGCTGAATTGCTCGGTCTCTAAGCCGCACCGCTTTTGCTAATAACCGCTTTTGTTGTCTTGGCAAGTAGGTAAATGTCCGACTCAAGTGACCATTTTTCAACGTAATGCAAATCCATCTGAAGTGCCTGATCCCAGGTGAGGTTGGATCTACCCTCAACCTGCCAAATCCCAGTCATTCCTGGTTTCAACGCAAGTCGCCTGAAAGCTTCGCTCTGATACCTGTCAACATCATCAAGAGGGTGCGGGCGCGGGCCGACCAAACTCATCGATCCCCCCAACACATTAAATAACTGGGGAAGTTCATCGAGAGACCAACGCCGAAGGAACCCGCCAACCCGCGTCACCCGCGGATCGTTTATCAACTTGAACATGGGCTCTTCGAGATCGTGCTGATCTCGAAGGGATTCAATTTCCAGTTCCGCCCTATCGCGCATCGTTCGGAATTTATACATGCTGAAGATCTCACCTCCTCGCCCTACACGCATTTGCCGATAAACCACTGGGCCATGTGATGTGAAGCGAACAGCTAGAGCACAGCTGATCATGACCGGACTGAGCAGTGCGATCCCTATGAGAGATCCTGTGACGTCAAGCATTCTCTTTATCGCACGTTGAGAACGGGATAGCGATACCTCATCAAGGTGCAGAAGGGGTAAGCCGGCAGCTGGCCTAACGCTCAATCGAGGTCCGGCAATGTCTAGTGAACCCGGAGAAATCAAGAGATCAATATTTCTGCCTTCTAGGCGCCATGAGAGTTGCCGGATCACGTCATATGATGCGTCATCACCCGGGTCTATTGCGACAGCTGACGCGCCCTGTTCTTCGATAGCGTCCATTACGGCAGTGAGCCACTCCTTAAGATTTTTGGAGGTTGACAGAGAATCGACCGGAAGATTCATCAGAGCCACAACGTGGTACCCGGCGAAGCTTTCTTGATCGAGTTTTTCAGCCAGAAGGGGCGCAGTTCGATCAGAGCCAATGACAATAATCCTCGAAAGGAACTGTCCTTCTTGCCTCTTTCGGTAGAGCCACTGCCGCCAACTAAATCGAGAAATTGCGATCAGCAATAATCCAAGTGGAAGCGCCACAAAGGCATACGCTCTAGAAATATCTGCCCTAATCAAATAGCTGGTGCCTGCAACGATCGCAAAGAGAATCAGCGTGGCCGAAAGCGCAAGACGCACCTCTTCGCTACCCACACCGATCACCCGCCGGTTGTATGAACCTCGCACAAGAAGTAGAGCAAGCCAGAGCACACCAATCAAAAAGGGTGTGCCGTAAATTGCCAGGGTTGGGTCGATTGCCCATTCGGATTGTCGGGAACTGATCAACAGACCAATACCGATAGCCACGGTGATCATCACCGAATCGCTCACTATCAAGCGACTGCGATAGGGCGTCATGATCCGGTCAGTGGGGCCATCCGATGCGCTTGAGCCGCTTCCTATCGAGGACTGATAACGCTCCTGATACGACAAAGGCAAGCTCGGTTCCATAACCCTCCCCACCTCACCCTTAGGTCGCTAACTGCCCGACCGCGTCCTATCCATTCTAGGGAAGGAAAGAACCAGTGTTTGGCACCTAGAGCCCACAGAACATAAAGAAGAAGGGTCTTAGACTAAGAGCCGTGAAGACGACGGAGCTTTCCCGATCCCAGCTTCCGTCTGTCTACCTGAGCGTCCTCTCCGTAGGGATCGTGCTCTCCCAGTTCGCAAACTACCTCTGGTTCGAAGAGCCCCTCTATCGTGGGCAGTCAGCAAACATCCTGCTTTTTTTTGTTGTTTTCGCTGTGTCCTTCATGGCATGGCTACGAGTGCCGGCCAGGGAACGCGCAGGCGCTTGGTTAACAAGTTTTCTTATCTTGATGTCCATCGCTTGGCTGGCTCACCTGATTTTGTATCGCATCCACGGTGATGCCTTTAATTACACGGCATTGCTCTACGTGCCGATTTTGCTCATGATCTGGTGGAAGCCACCTACAGTTCGTGATGCCTGGAGCTCGATTTTTGCTTTCGCCTGGGCAGTAACGCTTATCCTCATCGTTACGCGAGTGCTCGAGATGCTGGGAATTCTTGCCATCAAGGCGCAAGCGCAGTTTGTTATTGACTTTGATGAAGCCCGATATTTTCTACCTTTCAATGACCTTATGGGGATAGAAGGCAGGTGGCCTGGTCCTTTTGGTCACAATGGGGATACCGCGATGATGGGGGCCTTTCTCATTGTTATCGCTATCGCTCACCGGACGAAGTCAAGCTGGGTATTTCTTTCCGTCGGCGTTTTTACACTCCTGATCACAAGCGGTCGAGCGTCCATAGGCGCCGCTGCAACGGGAATCGTCATACTCGTCATGTTTGCCCGAGAGGGCTTTTTTGCAAAGGTTCCTCAGAGCGTTCGTTTCGTGGGCGGTCTCCTAGTTCTTGCTGCCGGCGCGGTCTTTATGTACATGTGGCAGGCGGGCGCAACTGGAAGAAACGCATTTTGGCCGGCATTTCTCGAGCTTTGGAGGACATCCCCTATCGTGGGGGTCGGCTCCTCCGGAGTGTCCGTCAGCGGTGGGATAACCCAGGAGTTTGGTCACGCACACAACCTCTACATCGATGAATTGGCTCGATATGGACTCATTGGATTCCTGACCCAATTTGCCGCAATTGCTCTCGGTGTGGCTATCGCGATCTTGGCAGCACGAAGGGGTCTTGCAGGCCCTTTGGCAATTATTGCTGCCTATCTTGTTACGGGCATCACCGAGCCCCGTAATCAGTGGATGAGCCCCTCTGTTACAGGCATGCTGTTGATATTGGCGGTGGTCACGGCAGGTGTTTCCTTGCACAGGAGTCAACAACCGAACAAACAAGTTCTTGAGCTGGTCGGTTAAGAAATAATTCCAAGCTGTTGCAAAAGTTGCACCACAACTCCATCTCGCCACACCTGCTCGTACCAGGAGAAGCCCCAGAGCAATACATATCCCAGCCCCACAATGAGGGGAACAGCAAAAGCTCGCGGTAGATCTTTTCGGCTTTCCATAGCTAACGCCACGATGGACAGTTGGGCAATTCCGATGTAGATCCAACGGCCGTAGTCCCAAGCAACGAAGAATAGGGGCGCCAAAAAAATCAGTACGACAAGGCTGATTTTCCAATGTGAAGGCAGAAAACACACTAGGAACAAGGGGATGACTGCCAGCGCGATGACCACCCCGTAAGCAAGATAGTCAGGAAAATAACTAGCGATGAGAAACTCAACGCTCTCACCCGTTGACACAGTCAAAGCCGCCAAAGCGCCTTGGTCGCAGGGGCCGATCCCCCGGGCTGCCCATGACTCACAGATCGCAGAGACTTGTTCACTGTTTCCCGGGAAAAGTAACGCCAAGAGTCCAGCGGCGATCGAAACCCCAATCAGATATACGTTCGCAATTTTTGCAGCAAACGACTTTGCGGCCGGGACATATCTATGAATCAGAAAAAGTAGTCCTGGAAGTACCGCAATTGTTGCCTCGTGAGAAAACACCGCAAATGTATAGATTGCCAGTGAAGTGATGAGAATGGGCCGTGAAATTCCTTTATGGGTATCAATCGCCAGTACAGCCAGGGAAACCAAAGCCATGATTTCTTTTCGAAAAGCCCCTTCGACATTGATCGCTGGGAATAGTAAGAACGCCGGTGACAAACACAGCATCAGGATTGCTGTCGTGCGCGATGAGCGCATAAAAAGTATTGATATGAGTATGTAAAGGGTGGCAAGCAACAGGATTTGAAAGACACCCACGGCCGCGACGATGGAAACATTCGCCGGGACAACAATCTCAAATAGTTGGCCGGAAAGACCGCGCCGCACAAAGCCACCCGAATAATTCAGCAGCCAGTCTCCTGATTGATTTGCATCGAATGGACCATTTGTTACATGGGCACGCCAAGAGTTAGCAGTCGATGCGAATGAAACAAAAAGAACGG
>CAIXFB010000300.1 GCA_903918595.1 uncultured Actinomycetes bacterium | reverse complement strand
GCGAGGCACTGTGTCTCAACGTGCCGGGGTTGATCGAGGTAACGCTCCACAAAGCACTCGCCGCGGCCAAAGGCGGCAACAGCTTCGCGGACTGCAGAGTCAAATAGTTCGGGGATTTCTTCGAGATTGCGCGCGACCTTCAGTCCGCGACCGCCGCCACCAAAGGCAGCTTTGATGGCGATCGGCAAACCAAACTCTTTTGCGAACGCAACAACCTCATCAGCGTTGGCAACCGGATCTGCGGTGCCGGGCACCTGCGGGGCACCTGCGCGCTGGGCGATGTGCCGGGCAGAGACCTTGTCGCCGAGATCGCGGATTGCTGCCGGCGGGGGACCGATCCAGGTGAGACCAGCATCGATTACAGCTTGCGCAAAGTCCGCATTTTCGGACAGAAACCCGTAGCCGGGATGGATCGCATCGGCACCGGACTGCTGCGCAGCTGCAATCACCTTGGCGATGTCGAGGTAGGACTCGGCCGCTGTTGAACCACCGAGGGCAAAAGCTTCGTCGGCCATGCGCACATGCAGAGCATCGCGATCGGGCTCGGCATACACGGCAACGGAGGCAATTCCCTCGTCCTTGCAGGCGCGAATGACTCGGATAGCGATCTCGCCGCGGTTGGCGATTAGGACTTTGCGCACGTCGCAGTCTCCCATAGGTCGGTCCATGAAATTCCCCAACTCCCTAGTAATGAGCGCAATCCGGGCAGTGAGATTCCCACCACATTTGAGGGGTCGCCCTCGACGCCCTCAACGAATGCGCCACCGAGGCCATCAAGCGTGAATCCGCCAGCAACTTCGAGCGGTTCCCCGGTTGCTAGGTACGCGTCCATCTCGGCATCTGTCATGGAACCCAAGTGGACTGTGGTCGAGGTCACATCGCCGATCTCGCGACCGGTGGCTGGATGAATCAACCAGTGACCCGTGCGCAGCACCCCGCTGCGATTGGCCATTAGCTTCCAGCGTTCTTTTGCTTGGGTTGCATCGGCTGGTTTGCCGAAGGCAGTGCCATCGAGATCAAAAACTGAATCACAACCAACGACGACGACATCACGTGAATCAGCCGCATTCAATCCTGATGCCACCACGCGAGCTTTTTCTTGGGCCAACCGCAGTGCTAACTCTGCAGGGGTTGCATCGGGCATGGCGGCTGCAATCGCATCTTCATCGACGTGACTGACCAGCACTGTCGGTTCAACTCCGGCATTGCGCAACACCATTAACCGCGCAGGTGAACGGGAGGCAAGCACCAAGTGAGTCATGGCATTGATTTCATGAGAGGTGAGTTCATGAGAGTTGTCGTCAACGTGGCAGTGCTGACGCGCGCCAAGCGCCTTGACCCGGATAGAGGTAACCGCGTAGGTGTTCAGAGCGATCGTTCCACCGGTTGACCTCGGTCACATCCGGCTCAGGTTCAGTTCCACCAGCAGCTGCGACCAACGCAAGGATGATTGCAACTTCTTCGGGGGTTGCATTGCCTGAGATGACCTGCAGGGCGGGGGCGCCAGAGTCCGAAGTGGTCACAGCGGGATGTTCCCGTGCTTCTTGGGTGGCATGGTTGCGCGCTTGTTGCGAAGTGCGCGCAGTCCGCGGGTGATCTGCAGTCGTGTCTCGTGCGGCAAGATCACGCGATCGACGTAACCGCGCTCAGCGGCGATGTAGGGATTGGCGAGGGTGTCGGTGTATTCATCGATCAACCGGGCCCGCTCAGACTCAGGATCAGCAGCAGCGGCAAGTTCCTTGCGGTAGAGGATGTTGACGGCACCTTGGGCACCCATGACCGCAATTTCTGCGGTGGGCCACGCCAGGTTGAGGTCAGCTCCCAGGTGCTTGGAACCCATGACGTCGTAGGCGCCGCCGTACGCCTTGCGGGTGATCGTGGTGATCATCGGAACTGTTGCTTCGGCGTAGGCGTAGATGAGTTTCGCCCCGCGCCGGATGATGCCGTCCCATTCTTGGCCGGTGCCAGGCAGGAAGCCAGGAACATCGACAAAGGTCAGAACCGGAATGTTGAACGCATCGCAGGTGCGTACAAAACGAGCGGCCTTTTCAGAGGCGGCAATGTCAAGGGTGCCGGCGTATTGCATTGGCTGGTTGGCGACGATGCCCACTGCGTGACCTTCAACGCGACCGAATCCGCAAATGATGTTGGGTGCGAACATCGGTTGGGTCTCAAGGAATTCATCCTCATCCAGAATCCGCTTCAACACCTCGTGCATGTCGTAGGGCTGGTTGGGGGAGTCCGGGATCAGGGTGTCCATCTCGTAGTCCTCGTCGGTGAACTCAAGAGAAACCGGTGAGGTGATGATGGGAGCTTCTTGCAAGTTATTGCTGGGCAGGTAAGAGAGCAGCGCGCGCACGTAATCAAGCGCGTCGAGTTCGTCGGTTGCCTGGTAATGCGCAACACCGGAGGTGCTGTTGTGGGTATGGGCCCCGCCCAATTCCTCGAAGCCCACGTCTTCACCGGTCACGGTCTTGATCACGTCGGGTCCGGTGATGAACATATGTGAGGTTTTATCGACCATCACGATGAAGTCAGTGATGGCTGGGGAATACACAGCGCCACCCGCGCATGGGCCAAGGATCACAGAGATCTGCGGGATCACACCCGATGCCATCACATTGCGCTTGAAGATTTCGCCATACAAACCAAGGGATACGACGCCCTCCTGAATGCGGGCGCCACCGGAATCATTCAGGCCGATCACGGGGCAGCCAGTCTTGAGAGCCAAATCCATGATGCGGACGATTTTCTCGCCGAATACCTCACCGAGGGATCCACCGAAGACGGTGAAGTCTTGGGCGAATACGCAGACCGGACGGCCATCAACAGTGCCGTACCCGGTGATCACACCATCGCCGTAGGGACGGTTCTTTTCGAGTCCAAAATTATTGGAGCGATGCCGGGAGAGGCCGTTGATCTGCTGGAATGAACCCTCGTCCAGGAAGGCCTCGATGCGCTCAAGCGCGGTCATCTTGCCGCGGGCATGCTGCTTGTCGATGGCGTCTTGGCGGCCTTGAGCTGCCTCAGCTCGCCGAGCCTTCAGGGTCTCTGCTTTGCCGGCAGTGGTGCGCTGGCCCGCTGTGCTCTGGCTCGCGCCAATTTCCGATGTTGCGCTCATGTGCGCCTCCTTCGCTCCGACCCGCCTACCCTAGCTGTGTGAGCGCTGCTACCGATCGTTGTGCCCTTGAGGAAGGACGTGTTCGCGAGTTACTCGCCGCAGCCCACTGGAGAGGCCCATTTCCGGTGATAAAACGAAGTACGACGACGACCAATGCCGATGCAGCTGACCTTGCGCGCGCGGGAGCTGCGTCGATGAGTTGTGTTGTGGCAGAAGAGCAGACCGCTGGGCGAGGTCGACTCGATCGGGCTTGGGTGAGCCCGGAGTTCGGCGGACTCTGGATGTCTGTGGTCATTCGTGACAGCGAGGTCGACCCAGCGCGGTGGACGTGGTTGCCACTCGCGGTTGGAGTAGCCGCCCGCGATGCGATTGCTGAGCAGTCGGGGATTGATGTTGCATTGAAGTGGCCCAATGACTTGGTGCTCAACCCTCGGGAGGGTCAAGGGACTTTACGCAAACTCGGTGGTGTGCTCTCAGAATGGCTTTCCGATGCTGATGCCTTCATCGTGGGTGTCGGGATCAACGTGGCGATCACGGATGAAGAATTGCCCACTCCTGAAGCCAGTTCGCTGTTGGTAGCTGGTGGGCGCACTGACCGGGAGGCGCTGCTCGCAGCCGTTCTTGGACATCTCGATGCTCGGGTGAGCCAGTGGCGCTCGGGCGATCCGCTGCTCGAGGTCGATTACCTGAGGGCGTGCGCATCCATCGGGCGCCAGGTGAGTGCCCGGCTTCCCAATGGTGAAATCGTGGCTGGGTTGGCTGCAGAGATCGCACCGGATGGGGCCCTGATCATCAACACACCTGATGGGAAAGTGCGGTCCATCACCGCTGGCGACGTCATTCATGCCACGATCACTCCATGAGCTACCCCACGAGACTGCTATCACCCGGCGAGACCATCAAATATGAGCTCAGGCCGCATTGGCGCGCGCTCATCGCGCCGGTCCTAGTGCTGATCCTGATCGCCTTCGGTGGAACCTGGCTGTACTTCTTCACAGATAACTCGATCGTGCGTTGGATCGTCTTGGGCGCCGGCCTTGTTTTCGCGGTGCTCTGGGTGATCCTCCCTTTCCTTCGTTGGTTAACCACCCAATATGTGTTCACTAATCGACGCATCATTTTGCGCCGCGGTCTGATCACCAAACAGGGCCGCGATGTGCCACTTTCGAAAGTGAACAACGTCTCGTTCAACCAGAGTGTGCTTGGCCGGATGTTTAACTTCGGCGAATTGCAGATTGAATCGGCAAACACCGATGGCAGCCTGTTCATTCAAGATGTACCAAATGTTGAAGACATTCAGCGCAATGTGTACCAGCTGCAGGAAGAAGACGATGTTCGTCGTCGATCTTCTGGGGGCGGTGCAACGACGCCTGTGTTGCCCACCGATGGAACCTGAACCAGCGGGTATGAAAGCGCTCGACTAGATCGGCGTTACCGCATCACGTTCAGCGAGTTCTCGATCTGCAGGATTATCGGGAATCGCAGGGAACACCCATGTGCGATACGACCAGAATCGAAAGAGCGTACCCAGGCCAAGGCCAATCACGTTGGCGCTGATGTTGTCTGCGAGAGCGCTGGTGAGTCCGAGTATGTAGTGGCTAAACCACAAACAGATGAGCGCGATAGCCATCGCGATAGCGCTGAAGAGGAAAAAGAGCGCAAATTCTTTGCCCATATGTGTGCCGCCACGGTGCCGGAAGGTCCAGTAGCGGTTTCCGAAATAGGCAACGATCGTGGCTACTCCGACTGAGATCGCTTTTGCGGTGATCGGCTTGTCATAGAGAGGGCCTTCGCCGCCGGCAAAGCGCAACACGTTGAACAAGCCGATATCGACGACGAGGGCGGTGAGTCCGACGACGCCAAACTTGGCCATCTCGCGGAAGAGCAGGGTGAATTGATCACGAATCGACCCATACGCCCGCATGGCGATGCCCGGTCGCTG
>CAIXFB010000299.1 GCA_903918595.1 uncultured Actinomycetes bacterium | reverse complement strand
GCTGCTCCCACCACCAAACGACCGATTGCGTCTTTGGTCGCGTGCGGGTATTTGTCGGTCTGAACAAAATCCTTGAGAGTGAACAGGCCCTTGAGCCGGCCATCGGAGTCAATCAACGGCAGTTTTTCGACTTTGCGCAAGGCAAGGAGTGAGAGAGCTTCATCGGGTGCGATACCAACCGGTGCAGTGACCAGCGGCATCCTCGTCATCACTTCACTCACTGACCGAGACATGTCATTCTCGAAGCGCATATCGCGGTTCGTGACAATGCCGACGAGAAAACCTTGTGCATCGATGACGGGTACGCCGGAGATTCGGTAGCGGCCGCACAGAGCGTCAACTTCGGCAAGCGAATCATCCGGTGAGCAGGTGACCGGATTGGTGACCATGCCGGCTTCGGAGCGCTTGACCAGATCGACCTGCGCCACTTGCTCTTCAACAGGAAGATTTCGATGGAGTACACCGACGCCACCCTGCCTAGCCATTGCAATCGCCATCCGAGATTCGGTGACGGTGTCCATGGCACTTGACACCAACGGCATTTTCACGGTGATGTTGCGGGTGATGTGCGCTGAGGTGTCGACCTCGCTCGGCACGACATCGGATTCACCTGGCAACAGCAGGACGTCGTCGAAAGTCAGGCCCAAATAGGCGAACTTCTCCGGCAGGTTCTCCTCGGAGAGTCCTCCCCTAAGTGCAGACATGCAAGCCTCCGGTAAGCGGGTCGTAGCGCCTCAGGCTACTCCCCCTCCTGCGAGCACTTTCGACGTCATTCGCCAAGGGCCCGGGCGATGCGCGTTACCGTCTCGGTGAGGTCGTGCACCTGGCGCACACCCGGCGGGATCGGCCCCACCCAGCCAGGTCCACCGATGAACACCGCAGGGGTCGGCCGAGCACTGGAGAGACAGGCCAACTCGCTGGTATTTGCCGTTCCGGGGATCTGGGACCACAAAAAGATGGCTGCCGGACCCGTACGGCGTGCAGCTTGGATGAGGGCTTCGGATGGCAACCGGGATCCGAGCATGCGCACCGCGATCCGCCGTTCCGCCAACGCTGCTGCGGTGACCCACAGCGGGAGCGCGTGGAGTTCTTCGTCGGAGCCGGCAAGGATGACCGCTCGCGCATTTATGGGTGCGACCAGTTCGCGAGCCCGAGCAGCGAACACATTGTGAACCGCCTCGGAAATTGTGTGCTCAACCTCAATGCCCTTGCCGGTTTGTTCCCATCGTCGACCAATTCCGATCAAGACAGGAAGAACAAGGTGATCCCACGTCCACACAACTCCCCGGCGCTCAAGGGTGTCTGTGATGATCGCCGAGCAGCCGGCACCATCTAGCGCTTGTGCTGCGCGCGCGAGTCCACGGGTCGCAGCCGAACCGCCAGGCATCGCCACCACCTGACCACCGCCTGGCCGGGTTTGTGTCGCTACCTCGGAGATGTCAGGCGTCACCATCGGAAAAAGCGTGGTGACCGGAGCCAGATCTGCCGGGTTTAGATCAAGTGCTCGCGCATCACGCGCCGCATCAGCCGGGGGCACACCAGCGATGACGAGCTTGCGCATGTGCTCAAGTCGGGCAAGGTCCGTAGCGGTGTAGCGCCGGTGGGAGCCGGCTTGGTGCTCAGAGGGCCCCAGGTCATATCGACGATCCCAGGTGCGCAGGGTGGCCGGTGCCACACCTAATCGCCTCGCCACAGCCGCCACCGTGAGCCCCGGCTGCGGGCCGAAATCTTCGTTCAATGCGGTGACCACGATCACATTGTCCGGCAGCAAGCCCTCCACCGCATCCGCAGTCGCTTTCGGCTCGGTGGTCCGATTATTAAACGTGGCATACATTGTTCAGGCATGTCACTTGACCAACCTATGAAGCGGTTTGTATAGTGACCTTACTTACAACGGAGGTTCACCATGGCAGACATCTCTCGGCTCCCCGGCACTGTTGCTGACATCTGGGACTGGCAGCTCGAAGGACTGTGCCGCGGTGAGGACCCCGGCCTCTTTTTCCACCCCGAGGGTGAGCGCGGGCCAGCCCGAGTAGCTCGCGAGACCGCGGCCAAAGCCATCTGTGCTGGCTGCCCCGTCCTCAATGAGTGCGCAACCCACTCCCTCGCAGTTCGCGAGCCCTACGGCGTGTGGGGCGGTCTTACTGAAGAGGACCGCGAGGCCGTCTATAACCGCAAGCGTTTGGCGTCTGCTTCCTAACTTCTAGAACGTTTCACCTCCATCGAAAAAGCACCGGCGATCCCGGTGCTTTTTCTTTGCGCCGAACCGGATCGACCCGGACCAATTCACCATTCCGGCCTGCTTTTGATGGCCCATTTGGTGATCTCACCCGCTACCCGGGCGAAATCGCGGGGCGGGTCGCGCAGAAAAATGGGAGGCACCCCGCTTTCGCGGAGTACCTCCCATCTGGATGTTTCAGTGCTGGTACAGATTGAGTGCGAACTAGTGCGAGTGCCCGTGATGTCCGTGTCCGTGACCGGCCTCGGCCTCTTGCTCGGCGGGCTTCTCCACCACGAGTGCTTCGGTGGTCAGCAGCAGTGAGGCGATGGATGCCGCATTCTGCAGTGCTGAGCGGGTGACCTTGACTGGGTCAATAACGCCCTGAGCAATCAGGTCGCCGTACTCACCTGTGGCTGCGTTGAGGCCGTGGCCCGCAGGGAGTTCTTCCACCTTGGACACAACCACATAGCCGCGCTCGCCAGCGTTCTCAGCGATCCAGCGCAGTGGCTCCGCCGTTGCTTTGCGCACGATGGAAACTCCAGCGGCCTGGTCACCTTCGAGATCCAGGTTGCCCTTGAGCACCTTGGCGGCCTGCACGAGTGCGGTGCCACCACCAGAGACGATGCCCTCTTCAATCGCGGCACGCGTTGCCGAGACAGCGTCTTCGATGCGGTGCTTCTTTTCCTTGAGCTCAACCTCGGTATGGCCACCGACCTTGATGACCACAACGCCGCCGGCGATCTTTGCGAGGCGCTCTTGCAACTTCTCGCGATCCCAGTCGGAGTCAGATGCTTCGATTTCGCGGCGGATCTGGGCAACGCGATCGCCCACTGCTTGGGCGTCGCCGCCACCGTCAACGATCGTGGTGTTGTCTTTGGTCACGACAACGCGGCGGGCTGAACCAAGTACGTCGAGGCCAACCTGATCGAGCTTGAGGCCAACCTCAGGTGAGACCACCTGAGCACCGGTCAGGATCGCGATGTCTTCGAGGATCGCCTTGCGACGATCACCGAAGGCAGGAGCCTTCACGGCGCACGAGGCGAAAGTGCCACGGATGCGGTTGACCACGAGGGTCGAAAGCGCTTCTCCGTCAACGTCTTCTGCGATGATCAGAAGCGGCTTTGCAGCCTCGACGACCTTCTCCAGCAACGGCAACAGCTCACTGACCGAGGAGATCTTGCCCTGCACCAGAAGGATGCGTGCATCTTCGAGTACGGACTCCATGCGGTCGGCGTCGGAGACAAAGTAGGGCGAGATGTAGCCCTGATCGAACTGCATACCCTCGGTGAAGTCCAGTTCCATGGCGGTGGTGCTCGACTCTTCGACCGAGATCACACCGTCTTTGCCCACCTTGTCGAATGCGTCGGCGATGAGTCCACCGATCACTGCATCCTGCGAGGAGATGGTGGCGACGTTGGCAATTTCTTCCTTGCCATTGACCGCGCGCGCCATGTTGCCGAGCTCTTCGATGACAGCAGCAACGGCCTTGTCGATCCCGCGCTTGACATCCATGGGGCCAGCACCGGCTGCGACGATCTTCAAACCCTCTTTGACCATCGCCTGAGCGAGAACGGTGGCGGTGGTGGTGCCATCGCCAGCTACGTCGTTGGTCTTGGTGGCAACTTCTTTCGCCAGCTGCGCGCCGAGGTTCTCGTAGGGATCCTCGAGCTCGATTTCGCGGGCGATCGTGACACCGTCGTTCGTGATGGTGGGCGCACCCCACTTCTTATCAATGACTACGTTGCGGCCCTTTGGTCCCAGGGTCACGCGAACTGCGTTGGCGAGTGCGTCAACACCACGCTCAAGGCTGCGGCGGGCGGTCTCGTCGAATTCAAGAATCTTGGCCATGGTGTCCTTCGCATAAAGAAGTGTTATTGCGGAGTGCAATGCCCCGGTCCCCGGTAATCGGGGCCGGGGCAGCACTCATGACGTTGGTGAAGCGGGTGGACTACTTCTCGACGACAGCGAGCACGTCGCGTGCCGAAAGAATCAAGTAATCCTGGTTGTTGTACTTAACTTCGGTGCCGCCGTACTTGCTGTAAATCACGACGTCACCAACCTTGATGTCGAGCGGGATCCGCTTGTCACCGTCCTCGTCAAAGCGACCCGGGCCCACAGCAAGAACCTTGCCCTCTTGGGGCTTCTCCTTGGCGGTATCGGGAATGACGAGGCCTGATGCAGTGGTCTGCTCGGCTTCGAGGGTCTGGACCAGAATCCGGTCCTCAAGTGGCTTAATGTTGACCGACACGGTTACATCCTCCGGGAAGTCGGCAGGCCGCCCTTGCGAGGCGGGAATCAGATGGGTCATTTGGCACTCCCACGGGGAGAGTGCCAACGAGAACATTACGCAGGATTTAGCACTCTGTCAACTTGAGTGCCAGCTACCCGCAGCTGAGTCGGTCGGCAAAGATGGTGCCGTGGAGACTGGAGCAGAACTCGAACCAGCGCAGAGGTGGCTCACCTCACCTGCCGCTGCTCCCGCAATCACCGCGGCGGCCGAACTCGTGCAGACCCGCTCACCCCTCGCCGCCGCAACCGCATTCGCCCAGACCTTTCCTGAACTACCAGCCGCGCATCGGGCAGCCGCCCTGAGTGCAGCCACCTTGGACTCGGCCGCCCAATCCAAGGGTTACCCGGCAGGCTTGCTCTGGACCCGGACCGGCCTCGAACAATCAACCGGTCCGCTCACCGCCGCCCGCCGAGCCCACATCCTCCGAAATGCAGGCATCACGTCGATAATCGACATCACCGCAGGTCTGGGTATGGATGCCCGGGCCATGCTCGAAGCCGGTCTCGTGGTCACCGCCGTGGAGACCGATCCGACGACGGCCGCCTACCTCGCCCACAACCTGGGCGCAATCACACAGCCTGCAGCAGATGCCCCCTTCAACGTTCGGTGCGCTGATTCCTCAGACCCGGCGGTTCTGGCCGAACTTCGCGGCATCAGTCCCGAAGCGTGGTTTGTGGATCCTGCGCGCAGGTCTGCGTCGCACGACGGAAATCGGTCTCGGCCCGAACGTGATCCGGAGTTGTGGAGTCCACCGTGGTCTTTCGTTGAAGACCTGCGCACCACGGTGCAGCCAGCGCGCGTAGCTGCAAAAGTCGCACCCGGCTTCTCCCCCGCAGAGCATTGGTACGCCGAATGGGTCAGTGTTGATCGCACCGTTGTTGAGTGCGCGCTGTATTCCTGGCCGGTCTTTCAAAGCCAGCGGCAATGCGCGGTCTGGCTCGATGGTTGGCATGTTGTCCAAGCAAGCGACGTTGGACAGCGTGAACCAGTTGACGTTGGGTCCGGCCCTATTCAATCTTTGCTACTAGAAGTTGATCCGGCAGTGATCCGGTGCGGAGCACTCATAGATCTTGCGGAGGAGATCCCAGGCACACATCTGGTGGATCTCAAGAGTTCCTGGCTCACTGCCGAGCACCTTGATCGCTCCGAGCGGATGCAAGCACTTGTGCGTGCCTACCAGGTGATTGATGAAGTGCCATCCGCACCAAGGAAATTACGCGATGCGTTGCGGGCGCGCGGAATCACTGCCGCGGCATTGAAAACAGGTGACGTGCACATTGATGCCGCTGCCGTGCGCAAAGAACTGCGCGTCCAGGACGACGACGAACAGGCTGTGGTGTTCACCAAAGCAGGATCAGGCAATCGGGCTTTCATCGTGGAACGCATCCGCTAGCGATCGGATCCGCGCAATATCTCGGGCATCACTGCCACAGCAACCACCGATCACCTGAACGCCAGCAGCGATCCACCGTCGCACGAGCTCGTCAGAAAATGCTTGTCCAGCCACATCAGCGCCCTGCCATTCATCATCGGCCCATAAGCCCCCGGCGTTGGCATAGGCCAACAGCGGGAGATCAGTGACCGAGCGCGCGCGGGTCAACAGTTCCTCAACAAAACGCGGATCGGTGCAGTTCACCCCGAAAGCCAGAATCGGTAATGGAGCATCAGCGTTGGTTGCCGCCGCATCAACCACCGCGGCAGCATCTTCGATCGATTGACCGGCCCACAGTTCACTACCGCTGCACGCGGTCACCGATATCCACGCCGGAATTGCCGGCAATGCCTGCAGCGCAGCGATGATGGCGTGCAGTTCGTCCACATCGGGGATTGTTTCTATGGCAAGGAGATCAGCACCGGCATCGATCAATACGCGAAGGCGCTGCGCATGGAACTCGGTGAGTTCTTGCATGGAGATGCCGTAGCGGCCTTGGTATTCGCGGCCATCATGGGTAATTGCGCCGTAGGGACCAACGCTTGCAGCAACGAGAACCGTGCGATCTGTTGCGAAAGCAGCGGCGCGTGCAACCTCAATCGAGGCCCGCAGTGCTTGATCAGCATCGCTTGCCGAAAATCCAGCTTCGATGAATCCTGCGCGCGAAATTTGGTAACTCGCGGTCGTTATCACCTCAGCACCTGCCCGGATCATGTCTTCGTGGGCACCTTGGACTTCACCTGGTGATTCGAGAAGCAGTCGCGCCGTCCATAAAGTCCCCGAGACGTCGTGGCCACGCCGCTCGAGTTGCGTCGAGAGGCCACCATCAATCACGGTGAGGCGACCTCCGTCAAACAGATCAGTGGACGGCATTCCCTTAGATCTGACCGCGCGAGATGAGCGAAACATTCATGGTGGAGGTGGTGTCAAAATCGATAGGTGATTCTGGTACTCCTCGCGTGAGCAGACGTGCACCGAGCGTTGCCACCATCGCGCCGTTATCGGTGCACAGAATGGGCGATGGCACCCGGAGGCGAATCCCGCGTGCATCGCACCGCTCCTGCGCCATAACCCGCAAGCGTGAGTTCGCTGCCACCCCGCCACCAATCACCAGATCATCCACACCAGCGTAGGTACACGCATCGATTGCTTTCACGGTGAGCACATCCACGATCGCCTCTTGCACTGACGCTGCCACAGAGGGCACATGAATTTCATTGCCGGCCTTGGTTTCCGCAGCGATCCAGCGCGCCACCGC